>JBIPLL010000527.1:0-2661 GCA_044368425.1 Beijerinckiaceae bacterium | reverse complement strand
ACCCGACCGTCCAGCGCTTCGCTCCCAAGCTCATCGCCACGCTCGACCGCGCGATCGGCTTCTGCCAGGCGACGCTCGCCTATGGCCGGGCGGCGGAACCCGCGCCGCAGCGCCGCCGGGTTGAGCTTGCACCGCTGGTGGACGAGATGGCCTCCGCCATCGGGCTCGACGAGCAGGATGCGATTCGCCTTGCAACCGACATTCCTGCCGGCATCCAGATCGACGCCGATCCCGACCAGATGCTGCGCGTCCTGGTCAATCTGGGGCGCAACGCCATGCAGGCGCTGGCGGCGGCAGGCGCCGGATCGGCCGCTCGCACGATCAGGATTGCGGCCTGGCGGGAGAATGGCTGTGTCTTCCTGCGCTTTGCCGATAACGGGCCCGGCCTGCAGCCGCGGGCGCGCGAGCATCTGTTCGCGGCCTTCCAGGGCTCAACCCAGTCGGGCGGGACCGGGCTTGGCCTCGCCATCGCGGCCGAGATCGTGCGGCTGCATGGCGGGAGCATCACGCTTGAGGCGTCTGACGCGTCCGGCGAAGGCGGCGCCTCGTTCCTGCTCACGATCCCCGACCGGTCGAAGGCGTCCGGCGCCTGAGCTGCTTGCGTGCCTGCCAAAAACGGCGCGCGCGGCGGCTGATGCGTTGACTTGTGGCCCGGGCTCCGCCATAAGCGCGGCACGTTCGGTGCCGTCCTTCGGGGCGGCCCTTGTCTTTGACGTGCGGTCACGTTCGGGACGCGCGAGGCAGGCTACCGCACTTCGCTGCGGGCGACTGCCTGGGGTGTTCCGGTTGGCCGACAGACCATTTCGACATGATGTCGCGGGCGCTGCGCCGCCCGGCTGTTACCGGAGTAGAGGCCGTGAAGAGGACCTATCAACCGAGCAAGCTCGTGCGCAAGCGCCGGCACGGTTTCCGCGCCCGCATGGCGACCAAGGGAGGCCGGAAGGTCATCGCGGCCCGTCGCGCCCGCGGCCGCAAGCGCCTGTCCGCCTGAGCCGATCCGCATGACCGTGGTCGCCAGCCCAGATGGCGCCGCGCCAGCACTGGTCGGACGTCTGAAAAGACGATCGGAATTCCTCGCGGCGGCCTCCGGCCGCCGCTTTCATACGCCACGCCTGTCGCTGCAGATGAAGTCGCCCGGCTCCCAGGGCGGGCAGGCTGCGAAAGATGGGGCGACCGGCTCGCGTGTCGGGCTGACGGTCAGCCGCAAATGCGGCGGCTCTGTCCAGCGCAGTCGCATCAAGCGGCGGCTGCGGGCGGCGGTTCGCAGCGTCTCGACGCAGATCGCGGAACGTGGCATCGATCTCGTGGTCGTGGCGAGGGCACAGGTCATCAACGCGGCCTTCGGCGACCTTGTGGCCGATCTGAGCGCGGGGCTGGCCAGCCTTGACCGGGCGACCCGGCCCGACCGGACGAAACCGTCGCGTCCCTCTCGCGGCGAAATGCCTCAAGTGGCCCTGCCGGTTGCCAAGGGCGGCCCGGCACCCCACCTGTCGCCCGACAATCCGGCATCCGCCGCTTCTCCAGCGCGCATCTCCTCCCCCGCGCGCTCTTCGGACAGCCCACACGGCCGCAGCCGCGGCAGGGATCACGATCGGTCATGAACAAAGAAGACAACAGAAATTTCCTGGTCGCCATCGCGCTCTCGATTGTGGTGCTGCTCGGCTGGAACTATTTCTACGCGGTGCCGCAGTCCGACAAGGCGCGGCAGCAGCAGGCGGCCAGCCAGGCGACGCCGGCAGCTCCTGGCGCTCCGCCTGTACCGGGTGCCGCTCCGGGTGCGCCACCGGCACCCGGCTCGACGCTGCCGGCTGCGCCGGGAAGCGCCGCGCCGGCGGTCGTGATCACGCGGGCCGATGCGCTTGCGCGCTCCCAGCGCATCTCCATCGACACGCCCAAGCTCTTCGGATCGATTTCCCTGCAGGGCGCACGCATCGACGATCTGTCTCTGCGTACCTATCGCGAGACGGTCGACCCGCGCAGCCCCAACATCATCCTGTTTTCACCCTCCGGTGCGCCGGGCGCCTATTACGCCGAGTTCGGCTGGGTGCCGGGGGCCGGCGCAACTGTCGCCGTGCCGAACGCCGAGACGGTCTGGACGGCTGACGCCAAGACGCTGACGCCGGCGAAGCCCGTCACGCTGAGCTGGAACAACGGGCAGGGCCTGACCTTCCGTCGCCAGATCGCGCTCGACGACAACTCGATGTTCACGGTCACCGACAGTGTCGAGAACAGCGGTGCGGCCGCAGCCACGCTCTTTCCCTATGGCCTGATCTCGCGTCACGAGAAGCCGAACGTGCAGGGCTTCTATATCCTGCATGAAGGCCTGATCGGCGTCCTGGGCGATCAGGGCCTGCAGGAATATGGCTATGACGCGATCGGCAAGGAGCCGATCCTGCCGGGCGGCTCGCGCGGCAAGGTGTGGAAGGGCTCGGTCGGCGGCTTCCTGGGCATCACGGACAAGTACTGGGCGGCGGCGCTCGTTCCCGACCAGAACGCGCCGTTCGAGGCGCGGATGAGCATGGTCCCGGGGGCGCTGCCGCGCTTCCAGACCGACATCCTGGGCGATGCGCGCACGCTCGCGCCCGGCGCCACGGCCAGCGTCACGACGCGGCTCTTTGCCGGGGCAAAGGAAGTCGCGACCATCGAGGGCTATCGCAAGGC
>JBIPLL010000561.1:0-2662 GCA_044368425.1 Beijerinckiaceae bacterium | reverse complement strand
ATTGAAGACATACTCTTTGATTTGGAAGCTAACATACGTGGAGTTCCGATCGACCACGAATCAGCAGTAATTATCCATGCCAATATAATCTCAGAACAGGACGCGTTTGCTGAACGTATAGCTAAGTTAACAAAAGGAATAATCACTAAACCTTCTCAAGTTCAGCGCATTAAAACATGGGTTCAAAAGAGTGTAAGTCCGGCTATACAATCAGCAGACTCAGATAATATAGAAGAGATTCTGTCTGGTAAGTATGGTGAAGTTGATGATGTAACGCGTCAAATATTGGAAATGCGCCAACACGCAGGTAAATCATCCACAGGTAAATATGTACGCTATATTAACTCAGCTGTAGATGGAAGAGTTAAGGGAATGACAATCTCCTTTGGCGCTCATACAGGTAGGTCAGTGTCTAGACTGCTTAACCTATATAACCTTCCAAAGCCGAGTGTCGACTATGATTGTATGGAAGAATTGGTTGGGGACTTGACTCTGCCACCAAGTTTTGCTAATGAGAAATATGGATCGTATCTTAAAGCCGCATCGACTGCTATACGTGGCATAATTACCGCGCCTGTAGGCAAATGTTTAGTCATTGCAGATTACGCGGCCATTGAAGCAAGAATTGTCTTTTGGATATCTAATTGTTTTACCGGTATTAAGAAATATCATGATGGAGTAGATCTATATGTTGACGCCGCCGCAAAGATTTATCACAAATCGCCAAAAGAAGTTACAAAGGATGAACGCTGGCTTGGTAAGCAAGTCATACTCGGAGCTGGGTTTGGTCTTGGAGCGAAGGGTTTTGTTAACTCTTGCGCGAATTGGGGAGTGGATGTCCCGTTGGACCTAGCTCAGGAAGCTATTTCAACTTATCGTGAATCATACCCTGAAGTCGTAGATTTTTGGAATACTCTTGAAGCAACGGCTATTAGAGCTTGTAAAACCGGTGAAATAACTTATGTACCAAATGGGAAACTCGCTTTTAAGACACTTAGGTCTAATAACGGAATACCTATGCTTTTAATGCGATTGCCATCTGGTCGTTTCATTATTTATCCTCACGTTAAAGTTGAAACTGTAGTTACTCCATGGGGAGCCAAGAAGACTGGTATTACTTATAAGAAAGTATCTAATGGTGGATTCTTTCGTGAGTCTACTTATGGTGGTAAGTTTACTGAAAATGCTGTACAAGGAATAGCTCGTGATCTTATGTATCATGGAGCTAAAAATGCTCAAAAGAATGGTTATGATATACTGTTTACAGTATATGATGAGATTGTAGCATTGGCTGACGCAGATAAAGCGAATATTGAGGAGTTTTGTCAACTCATCTGTGATTTACCTGAGTGGGCGTTTGGTATGCCTTTAAATGCTGAAGGTAAAGTAGTTAGGAGGTATCAGAAAATTTAATAGTTTACAAGTGTTATTCTTTGTTATATAATATACTTAATAAATAAACCAGAGGTTATCATGTTAAATGTACCAAAACCGCATTACGCATCTGATGAAGACCATTCTCAGTATTCTCCTTCTGGAGCCAAGAGATGGATGGGCTGTCCTGCATCTATTCAGTTCTTACGTAATATAAAGCGAGTACCTTCTAAGCCTAATCGTTACGCAGAAGAGGGTACAGCCGCTCATGAACTAGCCGCTTATTGCTTGGAAAATGAAACATCTCCTCGAGCCTGTCTCGGTAAAATCTTTAACAACTTTAAAGTCGATTTAGAGATGGCCAAAGAGGTAGCAAAGTATGTAGATTACATTAATGCTACTGTAGCTTGGGATTCTACTCTTTGGGTGGAAAACAGACTTAGTATGTCTAATATCCATCCTGATATGTTTGGTACTGCTGATGCAATCATTGTTTCTGATGATTATATGGAAGTAGTTGATCTCAAATATGGCCAAGGAGTACCTGTAGAAGTTGAAGACAATTATCAACTTAGCCTCTATGCAATTGGCGCTCTGCTACATCTTCATAAACACGGAGTTACCTATGAAGATGACTTTGAAGTTAAATTAACAATTGCTCAACCTAGAGCGCCACATGCTCATGGTCCAATACGTAGCACTACTGTAACAGTGGCTCAGCTTAGAGATTTAAGTCATAGAGCCAAAGAGATTCTCGCAGTAGCTGAACGTAGTGATGCTCCATTTGGACCTAGCGAAAGTAATTGTCGCTGGTGTGAAGGTGCTCCAACCTGTCATGCATTAGCTCAATATAATCTTAAGTTAGCTCAACTTGAATTTGCAGACTTAGTTAAAACTCCTTTACAGTTTAAACAAAAGTTGCCAATAGTTGAGGAAATGACTAAAGATGATATTGCTAATGTTCTCAAGCACTCTAAAGCTTTAGAGAATTGGCTTAATGCAGTAGCTGAGAAAGCTATTAACATGGCCAAAGCGGATGATACTATTCCTGGATACAAGCTTGTTTACGGGCGTAGTAACAGAGCATGGAAAGACCAAGAACAAGTTGAATCTGTTCTATTAGAACATTTAGAAGACCCTGAACGCCTATATGAGAAGAAATTCTTGTCTCCTACAAAAGCAGAAAAAGAACTTTCAGATTGGGAATGGGAATTGGTTAAGGACTTAGTTTATAAGCCAACAGGCAAGATTACTCTTGCTCCTGAGTCTGACAAGAGACCTTCAGTAG
>JBIPLL010000526.1:0-2663 GCA_044368425.1 Beijerinckiaceae bacterium | reverse complement strand
GGCCCCGGGACATCGCGCTTTTCGCCTTGCGCCAGCGCGACGAAATCGCCGAGCAGCGCGTGATAGCCCTTGTGATCCTCGTTGGCAGCCGCCGTCAGGTTCGGTTCCCAGACGAGGGTGTCCTGCACGGGATCGAGCGTGGCGTCGGCCTTGTCGACCTTGAAGGGCGGCGCGCGGTAATGGCGCACCTCATGCACGTTGCGCACCTCGACGCGCTGGTGGTCGCCCATGACCTGCCACCATTCCATCGGCGTGCCACGCGACTGGTGCGTGCCCACGACCAGCGTACCGATGCCTCCCGAGACGAAGCGGAAGCGGACATGGAGCAGGATCTTGCCGGGCTCGAGTTGGTGGCGCACGGCACTGACGGTCGCGACTTCGCCCATCAGATGCGGGACGAGGTCCATGTAGTGCACGCAATGGTGCAGATAGAACCCGGTATAGTCCGGATCGCGCGCGAAATAGGTCGGCGCGGTCATGTATTCGCCGAGGAAGCTGACGGCCGGGCCGAAATCGCCGTTGCGCAGGACATTGGCGGCGATGCGGTTGGCTGTCGAATATCGCTTCATGAAACCGAGCACGACCGGCACTCCGGCAGCCTTCGCCGCCTGCGCCAGACGCTCCGCCCCGGCCGCATCGGGCGCGGGCGGCTTCTCGATGAAGAGCGGCAGTCCGCGCGCGATGGCCGCGAGGCCAATTTCGAGATGCGCGGCCGGCCCCACCGCCATGCCGATTGCGTCAATATCCCGGCGGGCGAGCAAAGCCTGCCAGTCCGTCAGGCAATCGCCCTCGCGCACGCCATAGGCGCGGGCGACGGGCGCCATGGCGTCGGCGCTGCGGTCGCAGATCGCGGCAAGGCGCACCGGAAGCCGCACGAGTTGCGGCAGGAGCATCTCGCGGGCATGGGTGCCGCAGCCGATCCAGCCGATAGTCAGGACGCGCCCGCCCGTCATGCCCGACCTCCCGCCAGATACGCGCGCAGGCGCTCGCCGCTCGCCTTCAGGTCGCCATCCTCGTCGCGCGAAGGCGGACGCCATTGTGCCAGCGGCACGCACAGCTCCTCATCGTCGCGGCGGAAGGGTTCGAGCGTGATCATGCCGTCATAGCCGATGTCACGCAGTGCGCCCGCGATGGCGGGCCAGTCGATATGGCCGGAGCCGATGAAGCCGCGATGGTTCTCGTTGGCCTGGAAATGGACGAGGCTCGGCCCGGCTGCGCGGATCGCGGCAGGCAGGTCCGGGTCTTCCATGTTCATGTGGAAGGTGTCGAGCATCAGGGCGACGCCCTTCGAGTCCACCCGGTCCACGAGGTCGATGCCGTGGCGGCTCGTGATGGCGAAGTCGGTCTCGAAGCGGTTGAGCGGCTCGACCGCGAGCAGGATGCCGGCATCGGCGGCCTTGCGACCGGCCTGTTTCAGGCCCGAGACGACGGCATCGACGCGGCGCTTGCGCTCGTCGGGCGGGATCGGCGTGGGGGCGCGGCCGGCAAAGACGAGCGGCGCACCGTAAAGCGGCCCGCCGACGACGCGCGCACCCAGGGCCGCCGCGACATCGACGCAGGTTTCGAGATAGGCGACGCCCGCCGCGTGCGCCGCCCTGTCGGGGCTGGCGAGATCGCGCGTGAGGTTGACGCGCGCGGCGAGCGCCACGTCGAGGCCGGCCTCGTCGAGCGCGGCGCGGGTCGCCGCAAGGTCGAGTTCGCCGGGCTCCGGCACGAGCAGTTCCACGAAGTCCATGCCCGCGGCCTTCATGCGACGGAAGAGCGGAAAATGCTCGGCCGTGAAGGGCCGCGCATGGAACATGGAGATGACGCCGATGGGATTGGTCATGACTTTACCGCGCCCGCGGTGAGACCGCCGACGAGCCTTTTCTGCACGAAGAGGAACAGGATGGTCACCGGCAGGGCCACCAGCGTGCCGCCGGCCGTGAGCAGGCCCCATTGCACGCTGAATTCGCCGATGAAGAGTTGCAGCGCCACGGTGACGGTGCGGACATTCTGGCCCGACAGCATCATGGCGAAGAGATATTCATTCCAGGAGGTCACGAAGATGTAGATGCCCGTCGTGACGATGCCGGGCATGACCAGCGGCAGGATGACGAGCCGCACGGTCTGGAGGCGTGTCGCGCCGTCGATGATCGCTGCCTCGTCGAGTTCGAGCGGGATGGCATTCATGTAGCTCGTCATCATCCAGACCGCGAAGGGGATCGCGAAGGTGCAGTGCCCCATCACGATGCCGACATAGGTGTCGAGCAGACCGAGCATGCGCATCAGCACGAAGAGCGGGATGATGAGCAGCACGATGGGGAACATGTTGATGACGAGGAACTGCGTCATCAGAAGGCGCCGGCCCGGAAACCTGAAGCGCGAGAAGGCATAGGCGGCCGGCACGCTGACGCCGAGCCCCGTGAGCGCGGCCGCGCTCGCCACGATGAAGCTGTCGCGCAAGTTTGCCGCGAACGAGGTGCGGGCAATGAGGTCGCGATAATGCTGTAGCGTCGGGTCGGACGGCAGATATTGCACCGGCCAGCGGGTCAGCTCCACGTTCGGCTTGAACGAGGTGATGATCATCCAGATGTAGGGCAGCAGCGCGAAGGCCACGATGGCGAGCACGGGCAGCTCGACCTCGAAGAAGCGGCGCAGGGGGGAGCGGCGGTCGATCATGT
>JBIPLL010000524.1:0-2673 GCA_044368425.1 Beijerinckiaceae bacterium | reverse complement strand
CGTCCCGCGTGTTCCATGCCGCGACCATCGGGGCGGCGAAGCTGCTGGGCCGCGACGATATCGGGCGGCTGGCGGCTGGTGCGCGCGCCGATCTCGTCGTCTGCGACCTTGACGAGCCCAACATGATCCCGATGCGCGATCCCCTGCGCAACCTGATCTATTCCTCGGGCGGGCGCAGCGTGCGCGATGTCTGGGTCGATGGCTGTCAGGTGGTGGCGGGCAAGCGCGTGCTGACCATCGACTGGAACGAGGCTGCCGCCGCGCTTCAGGCCGAGCAGGACCGCACGGCGGCCGGCGTGGCCCGCCTCGACAGCTACAGTCCGCTTTCCCTGCCGCTACGCCATTGAGACAGCCCATGCCCCATCGTCACCTCTTCGGCGTCGTGACGCCGTCCTCGAACACGGTGCTGGAGCCGCTGACCAGCGCCATCATGGCGCAGGTGCCGGGCGCCTCGGCCCATTTCTCGCGCTTCACGGTCACCCATATCGGCCTGTCGAGCGGGGCGCTTGCGCAGTTCGACACGGCACCGATGGTGGCGGCGGCGCGCCTTCTGGCCGATGCGAAAGTCGGCGTGATCGGCTGGAGCGGCACGGCGGCGAGCTGGCTCGGCTTCGAACGCGACGAGGCGCTCTGTGCCGAAATCGAGGCCGCGACGGGCATTGCCGCCTGCACCTCGGTGCTGGCGCTCAACGAGCTGATCGGCCTGATGCCGTCGCGGCGCTTCGCGCTCGTCACGCCCTATACCGACGACGTGCAGGAGCGCATCGCCGCCAATTATGCCCGCAACGGCTACGAGATCGTGGCCGAGGCGCATCTGGGCATCAGCGACAATTTCGCCTTTTCGGAGATCATCGAAGAGCAGATCCTGAGCATGTGCCGGCAGGTCGCCTCCGCACGCCCGGATTCGATCGTGATCATGTGCACCAATATGCGGGGCGCCCGTCTTGCACCGCTCGTCGAGTCCGAGCTTGGCATCCCCCTCCTCGATTCAACCTCCGCCGTCGTCTGGAAGGCCCTGAAGGTCATGGGCGCCGATGCAACGCAGGTGCGCGGCTGGGGGCGGATGTTCGAGTTGTGAGTGTGCGTGGGAGGTCGCCTTTAGTGCGGCGGGTGGTGTCCTAGCTATCGGGGAGCGCAAGCAAGCCCGAAACAAATGGCGGACACCGGTATGGCCACTCTGCACAAGGCAAGCTGTCAAGGCTGCGGATTTGCAACCCACGTCATGATTGGCGGCTTCAGGGACTCATTTCAAACAGCATCATCGTGGCCAGTCTATTGCGACGCATGCGACGACATCACACAGATAAATGTTTGTTCCCAGCCGCTCTTATGCAGGAAGTGCAATTCGACTTCAGTCACCAAATATGATGCGAAAAATCTTGTCGAGGGAGGAACCAGAACAATCATTTCCTTAGGGGAAGATGAGATCACCAACGGTAAGTATTTCTACCCAAAATGCAAAAATAAGGCGCTCAAATTCAAAGAGCACCCTGACATCTACTACGATTAAGATCGATTTTTCAGTTTTCTAGAAAAATGGTGCCCAGGGACGGAGTCGAACCGCCGACACTGCGATTTTCAGTCGCATGCTCTACCAACTGAGCTACCTGGGCGCTCCGGGCCGGCGGCTGGCCACCGGCGTTGGTGGCGGGCTTATAGAAGGCCCTGCGGGTCGTGTCCAGCCCCCGCGAGCGGGAATGCATGTCGGGCGGATTGCGGCGTTGCCGCAGCGGTCTCAGCCGCGATCCGGGCCCGATGTGCGGCCGTCGCCTTCCTCGTCCTCGTCCTCGTCCTGCTCGACAGCCGGGACGGCATAGGCGCCGGTGAACCAGCGATTGAGGTCGATATCGGCGCAGCGGGGCGAGCAGAAGGGGCGGAACTGCTTGAGGGCCGGGCTCCCGCAGATGGGACAGGGCGCGGCCTTCGGGGTCGATCCCGTCGTGCCGGAGGCGTCCTGGCTGTGGTCGGTCATGCCGTGTACTCCCAATCATCCCGCGCGATTCCATGCAGCGCAAGGCGACGGTGCATCAACGCGCTCGCGCGGCGCGGGCTCCGTCGCCCGTCTGGCGATCCCCGCCCGATAGCACGGGCGGAGGCTGGGTTGCACCCGCGATGATCCCGGCCCTCCCTTGTCAGGCCGGCTGCGATGCCTCGCGGCGGTCGAGGGTGCGCAGTTCCGTCTTGAGGATCTTGCCATAGGCGTTCTTGGGCAGCGCATCGACGAAGACATAGTGTTTCGGCCGCTTGAAGCGCGCGATGCGCGACAGGCAGAGCGCATCGAGCTCGTCGGTGCTTGCCTCGCCCACGAGCCAGGCGACGACGATCTCGCCCCATTCCGCATCGGGGCGGCCGATGACCGAGACCTCGCGGATGCCGGGATGGGTGAGAAGCACCTCCTCCACCTCGCGGGGATAGATATTCGCGCCGCCGGAGATGATCAGGTCCTTCGAGCGGTCCCTGAGCGTGAGATAGCCGGCCTCGTCGAAGCTGCCGACATCGCCGGTATGGAGCCAGCCGCCGCGCAGGGTGCGTGCCGTCGCGCCCGCGTCGTTCCAGTAGCCGGCCATGACGGGGCTGCCGCGGCAGATGACCTCGCCGATCTCGCCGGGAGGGAGATGGCGGTCCTCCTCATCGACCACCGCGACCTCCATGCAGGCATAGGGCCGCCCGGCC
>JBIPLL010000525.1:0-2673 GCA_044368425.1 Beijerinckiaceae bacterium | reverse complement strand
CGGTGTCGCTGGCGCGCACCTGGCCGCTGGCGCCGAGCTTCGACGTGGCGGGCTGGTTCACGCGCGATGCAGCCACACTCGCCCGCGTGGGCGCGGTGCTCTTGCCCGCCGACCGCGTCGCGCTGCCGCAGCGGCCGCGCTGGCTTCTTGCCACCGACGCGCTCGCGCTCGCGGTCCCGGCCGCGCAGACGGCTCTGCGAGGCGCGCTTGGCCGGCTGTCGCAGCGGCTTGGCGAACCAGCCGAGGTCGAGATGATCACCGACGGCGATGCGCTCTACTGGGCCTTCCGCCACATCCAGGGCTACGAGGCATGGATCGCCGACGGCGAGATCATCACGCGCCATGGCCTGATGCTCGGGCCCGGCGTCAAGGAGCGCTTCGCCTTCTCGAAGGAGGTCACGCGTGAACAATACGAGGCGGGGCTGAAGGTCGCCGCCAGCCTGCGGCGCAGCCTGACGCGGCTCATGGGCCAGGACGGCGTCATCCTGATGCCGACCGTGCCGGATGCCGCGCCGCTTCTGTCGTCGAGCGAGGCGGATCTCGAGGATTTCCGCAACCGGGCCCTGCGGCTCCTGTGCCTGTCGGTCCTGTCAGGCTGCCCGCAGGTCAATATTCCCGCGACCCATGTCGACGGCGCGCCGCTCGGACTTTCGGTCTTCGGCCCGCGCGGCTCCGATCGCAGCCTGATCGACGCCGCAAAGCAGGTTGCCGACGCCGTGGCGCTGCGGATCGCCTAGAGCCAGCTCTCGCCGGTCATGAGGCCGGCGAGAAGGCTCGCCCCCAGCACGCAGACGAAAGCCGCCGCCAGCAATTCGAGCGCGGGCGCGAGGCGCGACAAAAGGCCGGGCCGCCCGCCCGCCAGACCCAGCGCGAGGCGCTTGGCGCCGACGGCAAGCGCGGCGAGCACGCCCGTCGTGAGCGCCGTGCCCAAGGCCATCGCAAAGGTGGAGGCCACGCCCGCCCAGGCGATCTTCTGCGACAGTGCGAAGACCAGCACGACGATGGCACCGGTACAGGGCCGCAATCCCGCCGCAACCACGACCGCGAGCGTCTCGCGCCAGGTGCGCGCGGGCGGTGGCGCCTCGCCCGCATGGTTGCAGCCCGGCCCGCAGGCATGGGCGGGCTCGCCGAGCCAGCGTCCCGCCTGCCGCCAGGTCAGCCACAGGCCGAGCAGCGCCACGGCGCCGAAGCTCGCGAGCTCGACCATGCGCGTCGTCTCGTTGATGCGCGCCGCCGTGCTCGACAGAATGAGCGCCATCACGCCGACCAGCGCCAGCGCGACGAAGGCCTGCACAAGCGCAGCGCCAAGGCTCAGCGAGAAGCCGCGCCACCAGGCGGCGCGGTCGGCCACCAGATAAGCGGCGATCACGCTCTTGCCGTGGCCGGGCCCGGCGGCATGGAAAACGCCATAGGCGAAGGACAGGCCGACAAGCAGCCACGGCCCCCCGCCCTGCCGCAATTGCATCAGGGCCGAGGTCAGCGCCCGGTAGAACTGTGCCTGCCAGGCCAGGATGAGGCCGCCGATGCCGGTTGCGGCAGGAGCGGCCTCGCGCAGGCCGCCGAAAGGAGCGCGCACGGGCGGCGGCGGCGCGGGAGGGGCGAGCCAGAAGGCCATGAGCCAGAGCAGGCCAAAGACGATCCCGAGCGCCAGCGCCATCGCGGCAAGCCGGCGCACGAGCGAGACGCCGGACGCAGGGAGGGAAGCGTCGAGCGTCAGGGACACGCGATGACCGCCTTGTTGGCGAATTGCGCGCCGAAATTCGTACCCGGCCCGAGCTGGTCGAAGAAGGTCTCGGACAGACGCGACTGCTGGGCCGCGTCGGGAGCTTTCGGGCGCGTCACGTTCACGGCGCATCCGCCCGGCGCATTGGCGAGGCGCAGCGCATCGTCGCCCTCCGACATCGTGAAGGACACGAAATAGGTCGGATCGAAGATCTCGACGCCGACCGTGCGACCCGCTGCGGGGGCCTTGAGCGGCAGCACGAAGGACAGGGTCGCAATGCCGTCGGCGAAGGACATGCTCTCGTCACGCGGCGTGCCGAAGGCCTGTTTCGCGCCGCCCGCCCGCACCATCGTGAAATAATCGTAGTCGACAAGGCTCTCTGTATTGACCTTGGCGAGCTCTGCCAGTTCGTCCCGGCTCAGCTTGCCGTCCTTGTTGCGGTCGAGGCCCTGCGTCACGAAGGCGGAATAGGCCGGGTCGAAGGACCAGACATGCCGCACGGCCGTGACATTCGGGCCCTCATAGACGAGCTCGGCCTTGACGGTGACCCAGACATGGGGATGGGCCTGCGCCGGCACGGCGCCAAGGAACATGGCCGCCAGGCATGCGGCCGCGCCTGTCACGGTGCCCGTTCTCACCTTCGCCATCCCTGCCCCCGCCTGCGATTGCGTCCGGAGTCTAGCGCGGCGCCGGCTGCGTCGCCAGTCACCCGCTCGCCCGGCCCTCTGCTGGGCCGGCAAAGCGGCAAAAGCGGGGCAATCAGCCGTCCCTGTTCTAGGCGCGGGGATGCGCCGGATCGTCCGGGTCCAGATGCAGCTCAAGCATGGCTTCCAACCCGCCGACCCGGTCCTCTCCGCTGAAGCGCCCACCCATCGTTGCCGCAAAGGCAGATGCTTCCGATGACAGCGAGGCGCGGGACGGATTCATCGACCGACCATTCCGTGCTGACA
>JBIPLL010000521.1:0-2681 GCA_044368425.1 Beijerinckiaceae bacterium | reverse complement strand
GACCTCGCCGCCCCGGCCCACGTGATCGACAAGCTCGTCGAGACGGCCGGCAAGCCGCGGACGGACCGCTATTCCGCCTCCAAGGGTGTCTCGGGGCTGCGCAAGGCACAGGCTGCCTATTATGGCCGCCGTTTCGGGGTGAAGCTGAACCCCGATACGCAGGTCGTGGCGACTTTGGGCTCGAAGGAAGGCTTCGCCAATATGGCGCAGGCCATCACTGCGCCGGGCGATGTCGTGCTCGTGCCCAATCCCAGCTACCCGATCCACGCCTTTGGCTTCCTGATGGCGGGCGGTGTCATCCGCTCCGTTCCGGCCGAGCCGAACGAGGAATTCTTCCGGTCGCTCGAGCGGGCGGTGATCCATTCGATCCCCAAGCCCATCGCGATCGTGACCTGCTATCCCGCCAATCCGACGGCCTATGTCGCCTCGCTCGATTTCTATCGCGACCTCGTCGCCTTCGCCAAGAAGCACGAGCTGATCGTGCTCTCCGACCTCGCTTATTCGGAGGTCTATTTCGACGGCGAGCCGCCACCGTCGGTGCTCCAGGTGCCCGGCGCCATGGATGTGACGGTCGAGTTCACCTCCATGTCCAAGACCTTCTCGATGGCCGGCTGGCGCATGGGTTTCGCGGTCGGCAACGAGCGGTTGCTGGCGGCTCTGGCCCGGGTGAAGTCCTATCTCGATTATGGCGCCTATACGCCGATCCAGGTTGCCGCGACGGCCGCGCTCAACGGGCCTGACGACTGCATCGTCGAGATGCGCGAGACCTACAAGAAGCGGCGCGACGTCCTGGTCGAGTCCTTCGCCAAGGCGGGTTGGAACATCGACGTGCCGCGCGCCTCGATGTTTGCCTGGACGCCGATCCCCGAGCCGTTCCGCGCCATGGGCTCGCTGGAATTCTCCAAGCTGCTCGTGGACAAGGCGGAAGTCGCGGTGGCGCCGGGCGTGGGCTTCGGCGAACATGGCGATGAATATGTGCGGATCGCGCTGGTTGAGAACGAGCAGCGCATCCGGCAGGCGGCCCGCAATATCGGCCGCTTCCTGAAGTCGGCGCCCGAGACGCTCCACAACGTGGTGCCGCTCGCGGCGCGCGGCTGATCCCGGCATCCCCCCGATGCCATCTTGCGCCGGATCCTCCGATCCGGCGTCGCATCTGTTTTGAAAGCGGAGTTCATTCGATGTCGGGACCATTGCGTGTGGCGGTTGCGGGCCTGGGGACTGTCGGGGCGAGCGTTGTCCAGCTCCTGACGCGGCACGAGAACACGCTCGCCAACCGGGTCGGGCGGCCCATCCGGGTCGTGGCGGTCTCCTCGCGCACGCGCGGCAAGGATCGCGGTTTCGATGAATCGGCCTATGCCTGGTTCGACGATCCGGTCGCCATGGCGGCGGATGCCAATGTCGATTGCGTCATCGAGCTGATCGGCGGTTCCGACGGGGTCGCGAAGGCAGTGGTCGAGACGGCCATCGCCCATGGCAAGCATGTCGTGACGGCGAACAAGGCGCTGCTGGCCCATCATGGCGTCGCGCTGGCCCGCGCGGCCGAGGCGAAGGGCGTCGCGCTCGCCTTCGAGGCGTCGGCGGCGGGTGGCACGCCCGTGATCAAGACGCTGAAGGAAGCTTTGGCTGGCAACAATATCCGGCGCATTTCGGGCATCCTGAATGGCACCTGCAATTACATCCTGTCGAAGATGGAGACGGATGGACTGTCCTTCGCGGAATGCCTCGCGCAGGCGCAGCGGCTCGGCTATGCGGAGGCCGACCCCACCTTCGATGTGGGCGGCTTCGACACGGCCCACAAGCTTGCGATCCTGACGAGCCTCGCCTTCGGCACGGAAATCGACGCCGAGGCGATCTATGTCGAGGGGATCACCTCGATTACCCCGCTCGACCTGCGCATGGCCGAGGATCTCGGTTTCCGCATCAAGCTGCTTGGCGTGGCCGAGCGGACAGCGTCAGGGATCGAGCAGCGGGTGCATCCCACGATGGTGCCGCGTTCCTCCGCGATTGCACAGGTGATGGGTGTCACCAATGCCGTGACCATCGACGCGGATGCAGTGCGGGAGTTGACGCTTGTCGGTCCCGGTGCCGGTGGTGATGCAACGGCCTCTGCCGTGATTTCCGATGTCGTCGACGTTGCGCGCGGCGTTTTCGGCGCTCCGTTCGGCGTGCCGGTCGACCGCCTCGAGAAACTCGTGCGCACGCCGATGCAGCGGCACGAAGGCGGCTATTATGTCCGCCTGTCGCTCTATGACCGGCCGGGCGCTGCCGCCGCAATCGCAACGCGCATGGCGGAGGCGAATATCTCGCTGGAGAGCATCGTGCAGCGGCGGCCCGAAAACGCCCCGATCGATGCGGCCGGGCGTTCCGGTCAGGCGGTGCCGGTCGTTCTCACGACCTATGCCACCACCGAGCAGGCGATTCGCGGCGCGCTGGAAAAGGTGACGACGGACGGCCACGTCGCCGAGCCGCCGCAGGTCATCCGCATCGAGCGCTGAGGCTATTGGCGTCTGGGCGGGCGCCGCCATGCGCCCGCTTCCTGACCGTGGCTTTTACCAAGGTATCGTTCTGTCATTCCACTGGCACACATTGGCCTTTTCTTGCACTACGGATGGGCTACAAGTCAGCCAGTAGATTTCAGGGGATCCTTCAATGACAGATCTGACCGTCAAGCCGGGCCAGTT
>JBIPLL010000604.1:0-2697 GCA_044368425.1 Beijerinckiaceae bacterium | reverse complement strand
CCAAAAGGCTCGCAACTTCATTGACCGAGTACAGCCCAGGTTGAATCTCTAGGCTGGGAAATTTACCATCAATCTGCAGTGGGTCTTTTGGAATGAGACTCATAGGCAACTGAACATGAACATTATCGCCTTGCTGCAAGAACAAAAGCCCAAGGATCATCGTGTCGTTTTGCCATGTTTGCTCATGGACTTGTAGCGACCAATTGGAGTTTGTGGGTTGCAAGGAGCCGGTAATCGTGATGTCACGTTTCCATTTGTTGCTCTGCCACCAATCAACCTCAAGGATATGCAGGGTCCCCTCCACCGGGCATGACCAATTCGGTTCTGAGCCAGTTTCCGTGGCTTTCATGATCAGGGTCTTGGTTTGCCAGCTCTCTCGAAACCAGGCTCCCGCCATCAGGATCGACTCACTGTAGTTTTCATGCCGTAGTTCTGGCCATAGAACGAGGAAACCTCTTGTCCAGTGAGACTGTGGGGTGTGGGAGGGAACGGCAAATGCAGTGTATTGGCCCTGTGCCTGGCGGGGCCAGGCGGGGCTAAAACTTTCTCCACAACTATGCGTCATGGCCAGCGTATGGCCACGGCTGATTCGGCAGACCAGATCAAAAGGAACCTTCCCATGTCCATCTTGTGCATCTTGTGGATCGTGAGCCGTCCTGACCTTCATCTGTACATCAGCGCGTAATCCTTGTTCGTCCCATTCCACCCAGTCGTCAAG
Source organism: Beijerinckiaceae bacterium (assembly GCA_044368425.1). GTDB lineage: Bacteria > Pseudomonadota > Alphaproteobacteria > Rhizobiales > Beijerinckiaceae > JBIPLL01. The sequence goes on along the minus strand of JBIPLL010000604.1, from coordinate 1,979 downwards.
ATTGAAAACGCGCAACTTGGCCTGAGTTGGTTGAATATCCCAATCAAACCACCAAGGCCCCAGAGGCGTGCTTAGCCCCCCTGACACACGAGATTGAATCGTTGCGAAAGGCGCCGGCTCCACGTCCGCAGCCGTGACGGAGGGTTTAGATAAGCTCCAATGGTGAATCAGAGAGGAGCTACCCTGGACTTTAGCGAGAAAAAGACGTGGGCCTGAGCGCTCCACAAAGTCATATTTGCCATCCAGTTCCGGAACTAGGATGGCATTTTGACTGTTGGGAATCGTGGTGACGGACCAGGGATCATTCCCTGGCGTGATGACAAAGGCTGTGCTTGTGTCATCAACCACAATGAATGCCGAGCGGTCGACGCCAATGATTTGGCGAATCGACGTAAACGCTAGGTCAGCTCGAGGTTGTTTGAAAATCGACGGATCAGCTGCTTCCCACTTAAGCTTTGCCAAGTGAATCCCCTTAGCGTCGATGACAATCAGCTGATTCTCCTGATTGGGTATTCTGTGAACTGCTCTAATGGTATCGAAACCAAGATCTTTTTGCTTCGGCTCAGGCTCGCCTGAAGAAAACGTAAGAATCCTAAGTGTGTTCTGATCCCAAACAGCAACAGCAAGACCATGGAGTTGGCTATTGGAGATGGGCAACAACAAAGACCCTTGAACCTGCGCCAGACCATGGTCAATGGTGGTGGGAGTGGGCTGGGCTGATTTGGTCCAGACTAGGATGTTATTCTGTTGGTCTCGAGTTAAAAAGATTTGCCGGGCTCCCTCAGGTTGTAACGAGTTCGACATGGCAAATTCTCGTCTTGAGATCAGCAGATCTACCTCAGCAAGCGAACTGAATGGGCCAAAGCGCTGGGGGTTCTCTGGTTCATAGAGGGTGTGAAATTGTAGTTGGGTGGTTGTCCAAATCAGAAAACCTGCCTGAGAAAAGTCCTCTTCTTCAAAGCCTGCTGTTGTGCGTTCTTCGAGGTGCAAGGAGTGGCAGGAAAACTGTGGCTGGTTACCAAGATCTTGGAAAGACTCCATCCAAAAGGGTTGGCTGGTGCTCGGCGGCCTCTCATTGCTCCAGCCACCCCCATGGGCCTTGAGTACAGGAACGGTGCAAGGCCACGGCACTCCCAAGGCCAAACCCAGGCTTGTGTCTTCGGCGGGTGTCAAGTGAAGTTCCTGCTGCCCATTCAAACTGTCCTGAAGAGACAGTTCTCCCGTCAGGCATGTCAATTGCGCGGGCAAGCTACCGTGGGGAAAGGGCAAGGCATCAAGGGAGTGGAATTGATAGATCACTTCTGATGGCGTCAGCTTGATCGGCTGCGCTTGACCCAAAGGAAATTCAATCTCAATGGCTGAAGTTGTGGTGGCTTCACTTGGAGCCAGCAGCAGAACCCGGAGGGTCACCGCTTGATCCATAATGCTTACTATGGATACTTCCGACAGCGGCAACCCAAAGAATCTTGGGCTTTCTTTGATCGGTGTTCCCATAAGCTTCCAGGCGCCAGCTTGCAAAGCACCGGTTAATTTCTCGGGAGGTTTATAGGTGTGAAGGTCGATGAGAAAGGAATCCAGGAAGAGGTTGATGGAATGGCCAACAGCGGCGTCGTCAGCGAGCGGGATGCAACCTGTGAGCAAGGCGTATCGTCGCCAGGAGAAGGACTTAGAATCAGATTCAGGGGTGGCCTGGTAGACAATCTGCTTATGAAAGCCTGCCAAGATGTCTGGTGTGGGATCCCAGAGCGCCCCAGTCTGATCCAGCCAGAATCCATCTTTCATCAAGAGGCCTCGATGAAGATCTTGGTCTCCATTGTTGGCAACTTCAGCTTCTGGTTTCGGTTGTCCATCGTCAGCGACTAAGGAATGCAGGTGGACTTGATAATCCAGCCAGTCGGGGGAGTGGTTAGGAATGGCCGTAGAAGGATTGGAGGGCTCCGTTCGAAGTTGCATGGTCCTGCCTCCGATCTTGACCTTAG
>JBIPLL010000036.1:0-11383 GCA_044368425.1 Beijerinckiaceae bacterium | reverse complement strand
CTGCGTCCAGTCCTTCTCATGCCCGAAGCCGATCTGCCCCTTGACGTTGGGGGAATCCATCAGCTCGAAATCAACGAGCATCTGGTCCTTGGTCGACTGGCGGTTCAGATCGGGCTTCACCTTCATTGCGACATCGACCGCTGCATCAGGGTTCTTCTGGGCCTCTTCCCAGGAGCGCTTGGTTGCCTTCACGAAGCGGCGCACGAGGTCCGGATTGGACTTGATCGTGTTGTTGCCGGTGAAGATCGCCATGCCGACGATGTTGGCGCCATGATCGGCAAAGCGCAGGGCATGGGGCTCGACGCCCCGATACTTGAGCAGGAAGAACTGATCATCGGCGCCGCCGAGCAGCCCGTCCGCCCGCTTCTCCAGCACAGTCACGACCTTCGCGGCCGGATCGACCTGCACGAAGTTGACCTTGCTGATGTCCACCTTGTTATGCGCCGCGAGGGCTTCGAGGAGGCCGCGGATCGGGTCACCCGGCGAGACCGCCAGCGTCTTGCCTTCGATATCCTTGGGGGTCCGGATGCCGGCAGAGGCCGCCGAGACAACCGAAAAGCCGGTCGAACTCAGAATGTTCATGACCGATTTGATCTCGCCGCCTTTCGAGATCAGGTTGATGATGCTGGAGCTGTCGGCAAGGCCGAACGTATCGGTTCCTGCGCCGACCACCTGCACCGTATTGGCCGAACCCCGGCCCTCGTTGATGGTGAGGTTGATACCCTCTTCCTTGTAGAAACCCTTCTCAACCCCGTAGTAGAACGGCACATGCAGGCCGCCGAGATACCAGTTGAGGCGCAGCGATACATTGGTTTGCGTTTGCGCCTGCGCGCTGAACGCAAGCGACAGGGTCGCGGCAAGGCCGAGGATCGCTTTGCCGAGAATGCGTCTGGTGGTCATGGTATCCTCCCTTTTCGTTTTTTGACGATTTTGGTGGCTCAGGCGCTACAGACCGGTCATTTCCGTGGGGCGTTGCGAGACGTGCCAGGGGATGACAAGCCGTTCGATGAACTCGACGAGATAGTAGATCGTCAGCCCGATCAGGCTCAGCAGCACGATGATGGCGAAGACCATCGGCGTTTCGAGCTGCCCGTTATATTGCTGGAGCAGGTAGCCGAGGCCCCGGTCGGAGGCGACGAACTCCGCCACCACCGCCGCAGTGGCGGATAGAGCCGCGCCGATCTTCAATCCGGTGAAAATCTCGGGCAAAGCCTGTGGCAAGCGGATCTTGAAGAACATCCGCGCCGGGCTCGCGCCGGTGGAGCGCGCGAAATCCATCACATCAGGATCAACCGACTTGAAGCCGGCAACGCTCGAAACCACGATCGGGAAGAAGCAGAGCAGGAACACGATCAGGAGCTTGGGAAAAAGGCCAAAGCCGAACCAGATGATGAACAAAGGCGCGATCGCGATCTTCGGGATGATCTGCAGGAACACGATGATCGGGTAGATCGAATTCTCGACGAAGCGGGAATAGGCAATGGCCATTGCCAGCGGGATGCTCACGGCGACGGCCAGCAGATATCCGCCGATGATCTCGATGGTAGTGGTCCAGGCTCCGTTCATCACGGTACTCTGGCGCTTGAGGAACTCTGACCAGATCTTGCTGGGCGGCGGCAGCAGATATTCCTTGATGCCAAACAGCTTCACCGCGAATTCCCAAAGCAGGAACAGCGCAATGAACATCGCGATCATGCCGCTGCGCTGCCGGAGCCAGCGCCAGGGTCCGGGCATCGTCTTGCCCTGAATGGCCCCCTTGCTCACGCTGCCCCCGCTTTCTGCGCGTCCAGGTCGAACGTGCCGAACTGCGCCGGCAGGTTGATTTCGATCAGTTCGAGATCATCCGAGCGTGCGATCACGTTGTGCGGTACGCCGCCCGGCTGCGAGAGACAGCCGCCGGCCTGCACGGTCACGGCCTCGCCGATGCCCTCGAAGCGGAACGTGATCCAGCCCTTGAGAACATAGACAAAATGCCCGGTCATGTCGTGCCAGTGCCAGCCCGTCTCCCTTTCGAAGGGCTTGAAGGCGCGAATATGTTTTGCACCGATGCGCCCGCCGGTCGCCTTGTCGAGGCCGAGATTGCGGTACTCGACGTCGGCGCGCGGCCCGTCGCGCTCGAAATCAGCATCGTTGAACGGCAGGAGGTTGAACCTCGACCGGGCGCTCGAAAGGTCCAGCGGCCCTTCAAAATGCGGAGACGCGTTTGCGCTCATGATGTTCTTCCTGTCGACCGACAACGGAGCTGTCTGGTTTTTGAGCAACGCCCGATGCGGCGCCGAGACGATTTCGCAGGGGCCAGATGCTTCCGAGTTCCCCGGCAGCTCTGGTCAGCCGTGCCGCAAGCAGGTTTCGCCGCTCGGGGCCAAAACGCAGCATCGGCCCGGCCAGGCTGAGCGTTCCGACGACTGCCCCTGCTCCGACGCCGGACGCATCGACGATCGCGACGGCGACAGCAGCCGTCCCGGGCTCTCCTTCCTCGACTGCCTCGCCAAAACCGGCCAGGCGGGTTGCTTGCAGCATCTGTCGGAAGGTCTCGAGATCGCGCGCGACATTCGGGCCAAAGCGCAGAGGCGTCCGGAGTTCGGTCGCTGCAACGATCCGCGTCGCGTCGGCCTCGGGCAGCGTTGCAAGCCAGGCTTTGCCGGTCGCGGTCGAATGCAGCACCACATCGTGCCCGGTGTCGTGATCGATGTCGGGATCGTAGCGCAGCCCCGAGCGTGCGCCCTGCGCCTTCGCCACCCAGACCAGCCGCTCGCCCTCGACAATGGCGAGGCGCGCCAGCTCGCCCGTTTCGGCTGCCAGCCGGTCCAGGATCGGCTGCGCGAGATCATCGAGCCCGCTGCGCACATAATGACGCAGTCCCAGCATGGTAAGTTTCATAGTCAGGCCATAGCGCCCGTTCTGGGCATGCTGCACGACAAAGCCGGCCTCGATGAGCAGGGCAAGGAGCCTGTGGCCGATGCTCTTGGGCAGTGACAGAACCTCACAGATATCCGTCAGGGCTGCGCCATCCGGCTTGCCGGCCAGATGCTCCAGGACGAGCAGCGCGCGCTTTGCTGCGGATTGGTTCATGGCACCGGCGTTATTAGCGGAACAGCGTTCGGATATTATTTGATAAGTCCATGCTGTCAATCGGGCCCCTCGAGAGGAAAGCCCGTGGGTGACGGCAGCCCCCCGCCTGACATTGCCCCCCACAGACGCCCCGAACCGAACTGTGCCGGGCCTCGCCCATGCTCTGCGCATGGAGCCGAAGCCAGGGACCGTTGAGATCTCGCTCATGCCGCGTCCTGCAAAATTTTGCTTGGGCTTCGCCGGTTGCGACCTATCTGCTCCTGCTGGAGCCGATGCGAGGCAGGTTGTGATCGAACGGACGCGCAGATTGATGTGGCTTGGAGCCGGATTGCTCGCGCTCGCGCTGGGCATTATCGGAATCGTGCTGCCCTTGCTGCCGACGACGCCGTTCCTGCTGCTCGCCGCCATGTGCTTCGCGCGGTCCTCGCAGCGCCTGCATGACTGGCTCATCAACCACCCGCAATTCGGGCCGCTGATCCTCGCCTGGCGACGGGAGGGAGCGATCCCGCGTCGGGCCAGGATCTGGGCCTATGGCTCGATGGGCTTCGCCTTCGGCATCTCGGTGGTTCTCGGGCTTCCGGTGTTCATTCTCGCGGTCCAGGGGCTGGCGCTCGCGGCCACGGCAACGTTCATCGCGACACGCCCGCTGCCGGCGACGGAGCGGACGGGGCGGCCAATGGATTGACTGCGCGCCAGCCGGTTGCCGGGCGCGACGCTGCCGCACCCAAATCAGCAGCCCCGTTTTGTTTTATTGTTTCAAAACAGCGCATCGTCTATTCCATCCGACATATCGGAACGATTTGAACGAATGGAATTGTGATGAGCGGTTTCGAGACCTGGCTTTCCTCCCTGCCTTCACCGATTGTGGCAGGGCTGTTCGGTGCCGCAGGCGGTGCGCTTGGCGGTACCCTCATGCATCTCGTGCACAAGCTCGCGCCACAGCGTGCGATTCTCAAGACCATCGGCATCGGGGTAGCGGCCGCACTTGCCGTCGTCGCTTCGCGGATACCGGACCTCGCCTTTCCCGACATCGGCCGGCTGCGCGCCGCCAATGCCCTGATCGAGAGCGTAGGCAAGGACGAGCCTTATGTAACCATCTTCGCCGTCCACCCCGAGGCCGTCGGGGAGATCCGGAAGGCCCTCGTGGCAGAGATCACGCTCAATCCGTCGCCACCGACCTTTGAGCGGTTCAATCCCATCTTTACGGGAGCCGCGAAACGATATCTCGAACGCCACCAGATGACAGCGGACGAAGCGTCACTGGCCGACATGATTGTCCATACTGCTGACACGCTGCAGAAACTTGCGGACCGTCCGCGCGACTGTGTGAGTTATTTCCAGGGAACGGGCAGCGCAGACTTCATGACATCCAACCGTGAGCTGATCCTCAAGGAAGGTCAGTTGATGAGTGCTGTCATTGGCAGTTCCGCCCGTCATCCGTCCAGGCCAGCCCGGCTGCTCACCATCGACGAGGTGACCGCGATTTTCGTTGGCAGTTACCAGACGAACGGTTTCGACCTGACCGGTCTTGCCGAACTGGAGCGGGTGGGCGAGCTGCCGCCGGAGCGGGCGTGCCTGGTCGCGACGCAATTCACCCGGGCCCTTACGAGCCCCGAGCGTTCACAGATCGGGCTCCTGTTCAAGAGCCTGCTGGCATTGCGATAAGGGTCGACGTTCAGACGGGAGGCGAAGGAACGGCCTCGGATGCGCCGTTCAGGCCCGACAGCCGGCGCGCCGCTTCCTTCTGCGTGATCGACATGAAGTCGTTGACGAGTTGCGATGGCAGGCGGTTCTTCTGCAGGACCGCTGCGAGCGTCAAGCGCAGGCGGGGCCGGAAGGGGCGGATCGCAAGATCGGCATAGCGGCCGGACGAGGCCGTGAGCTGGTCGAGAATGGCCACGCCCCAGTTTTCCTGGACAAGCCGGGCGGCCACGTTGAGGAACCGGACCTCGACGGTCGGCGCATAGGACACAGCCGACTTGGCGAAGGCTTCAGCCACGAGGATGCCGATGCCGTTGGTCGTCTGGGGGGCGATCAGCTTCTGGTCCCGCAGGTCGACCGGTGTCACGAAGGGCAGGCGCGTGAGCGGGCTGTCGGCCTGGCAGACGCACACCGCCGTCAACTCGGCGAGGGGTCGCTGGGTGAGGCCGTGGCGCTCGTGCACCTCCATGCCGAAGCCGACATCGACGAGGCCCGTCTCCACCGCGTCGAGCACATTGGACAGCGGGCGCGTGTCGAGCGACAGATAGACCGACGGGTGCGCCGTCATGAAGCGGGTGATCGCCGTCGGCAGAACCGATTCAGACAGCTCGGCGGTCGCCGCGATGCGGATGCGCCCGATGCGCCCGGCCTTGAGGTCGGCCGCGCGCTGGTTCAGCGCCTGCTGGTGCATGAAGAGCGGCTCGGCCTCCTCCAGCAGGAGCTTGGCTTCCTGCGTCGGGACAAGGCGGTTATTGACCCGCTCGAACAGCTTGAAGCCGAGCTGGACCTCCATGTGCTTGATGGCGTTCGAGATCGCCGATTGCGACATGGAGAGTTCGTCGGCGGCCGCCACCGTCGTCCTGCAGCGCATGACCGCGCTGAAGATCTCGAGCTGCCGCAAATTCATGCCATGCGCCTTTGCACCGCGTCCGCGGTGGCTAGCGCGCGGTCGTGGAACCGAGCGGGCCGAGCCGCAGACGCCGGAAATTGGACACGTGCCCCTCGAAGGGGCCGAAACCCTTTATGGCATGGAATTCCGGGGTCTCGTAGGCCTCAGGACCGGTGATCTCGTAGACGGCCACATATTTCGGGCCGCCTTCGAGGCAGATCGCACGGCGTGCGGACAGCCATCCCGGGCAGGCAAGGATATCCGGGATATGAACGTTGTCGTACCAATCGTTGAAGGCCTCCTCCATTTCGGCGGGGACATCGACGAGCACGATATGCTGGAGAGTCATGCGGCGGCGAACTCCTGATCGGAAATCTCGGCAGCCAGCAAGGCGAAGCGGAGCCTTTCCGTTTCTTCGGCGGACAGGGAGGAGATGGGCGAGCGCGAGGTGACGCTCTTGAGGCGCCCGAGCAGGCGCAGGCAGGTCTTGAGCCGCAATGTGGCCAGATGCCCCGGGGCGCCATAGACGACGCGGGCCAGCTCATAGAGCCGCTCGTGCAGGCGGCGGGCGCCCGGAAGGTCGTTGGCCATGACGGCCCGGTCGAGAGCCACGATCAGCTCGGGCACAACGGCGGCGAGGCTGACAAGGCTGCCCTCGGTGCCGATCGCGAAGCACGAGAACAGATGCTCGTCGCCCGAGGCCATGACGCCGACATCGGGGCGCAGGCGTTTCGTCAGGCGGCGGGTTGCCTCATAGGCGGCCGTTTCCCAGCTGCCTTCCTTGATGCCGGCAACCGCCTCGATCTCGAGCAGACCCGTGAGGGTCTTGGGCGTGTAGGCGGTCCGACCGGAGCCGACCGAGCCCTGGAACAGGAAGAGCGGCAGCCCCGAGGCCTTCGCGACCTCACGGTGCTGGGCCTGGATCACCCGGTCATCGGCGCCAAGCGCCCATGAGAAGGGTGGGAAGACCATGACCGCATCGGCGCCGGCGGAAGCTGCTTCCTCTGCCATCGCAGCAGCGATGTCGGTGCGCTCGGAATTGATGCCGGCGACGATCTTGCGCGTGCCGGAGACAGCGCGCGCCGTGCGGATGACGAGCTGCAGTTCCTCGCGGTCAAGGGCAAAGTTCTCCCCCGCATGGCCGTTGACCAGCAAGCCGGCCATGCCGGCCGTCGTCACGACGGATCGCAGGTGATCGGCAAGCGCCGTCTCGTCGATGGCGCCGTTCGTGCGCATCGGGCAGATGGTTGCTGCATAGACCCCGCCGAAGGGGTGCCGGGGATCGGATGTGCTCATGTCTGCCGCTCCTGTCTGTCTGCCCTCGGGAAATCGATGCCTCACGCCCTGAGGCCGCTTGCCTTTACCACATCGATGACACGCGCCTCGATCTCGGGCCGCACGGGCACGAGCGGGAGACGCGGACGGGCATGGGCGATGAGACCCAGCGCCTTGAGACCAACCTTGATGCGGGTATGCATGTCGATGATCGGTGCAGCGCCATAGACGCTTCGCACGACCGGATGCAGCCGGTCGCTTGCGCGGCGCATGGCGGCGAGATCGAGCGCCTCGGCGGCGTTCCACAGATCGGCCAGCCAGTGGGGCGTCAGGCTCGCGAGCCCCGAGAGGAGGCCATCGGCGCCGACCGCAAGCTGCGGCAGGAACCAGTCGAAGTTCGAGGGCAGCATCGCGACATGGGGCGCATGGCTTTTCAGCGCGCGCCAGTTCTCCTCGTAGGCCAGCATCGTGTTGCTGCCTTCCTTGACGGCGATGATGCCGGGCACCTGGGCGATGGCGGTGAGCGCAGGCGTGGAATAGCCGAAGCCCGATGCCAGCGAATACTGGAAGACGGATGCCGGTACGCCGACGCTCGACACGACCTTGTCGAAGAAGGCGACCGGCGCGTCGGGGGTTGCAGCGGCGCCGCCGCCCAGCGCAGCGGGCGGGAAGATCACGATGGCATCGGCCCCCGCCGCGACGGCCGCCTTGCCCTGCGCGATCGCGTCATGCACCGCGTGGGGCACGACGCCGGCGAGCAGCGGCTTGTTCGGGCCGATCGCCTTGCGGGTGCGGCGGATGACCTCGGCGCGCTCCTCGTCGGAGAGCGAGGCCGCCTCGCCCGCATGGCCGTTGACGAAGACGGCAGCGACCGTATCGGGGACCGCGCAATAAGCGAGCAGGCGTGCATAGCTGCCCCAGTCGATGGCGCCGCTCTCGTCGAAGGGCAGGACGGTGGCGACGGTAACGCCGCGCAGGTCGGATGCAGTCAACATGTCAGGCTGCCGTAGGTTCGGGAGGAGAAACAGGCTTGGGGCGTGGAAATTTCAGCGTTGCGCGGGCCTTCAACACCTCGAGGCCCGTCTCGTTCACGGCAGAGGCTTCCCAGACAAGCGTGCGGGTGTCCTCGTGACGCTCCGCGATCCAGACGTCGAAGGTGATCGTGTCACCGTAGAAGACGGGGCCGGTGAACCAGAAGCGGTCCTCGATCGAAACGCCGACCACGCCGGCAAGTTCGGCGCTCAGAACGCTCGTGCACAGGCCCGCCACCATGATACCGGGTGCGAGCCGGCGCCCGAAACGGGTCGTCGAGGCATAGCCCTCGTCGATATGGACGGGCCCGAAATCGCCAGTCGCGGCGATGTAGAGCGCGCCATCGGCTTCCGTGATGGTCTTCGCGACCCGGACGCGGTCGCCCACATGCAGGTCGGCGAAGGGGATGACGTCATACATGGCTCATGTCCCTCATCGCTCATGCCCCGGGAACGGGAACGAGCAGGGCCTCGCCCGAGCACAGCGACTGTCCGTCGGCCGTGCCTGACAGAGCGAAGCGCAGCTCGCCCTTGCCGACGGCCACGAGCTCGACGCGCGCCTCGACCGACGAGCCAACCGGGATAGCCCGCTCGAAGCCGAAGGAGATCGAGCCGATGCGGAAGGCCGTTCCGGCCAGGCGCGCGAGCCCGGTCGAGAACAGGGCCGAAACGGCGAGCTCGAACACCGCCATGTCGGGCAGCCCCTGAGCCCTGGCCGCCGTGCGGTCGACATAGAGCCCGCCGAGATGGCCGCTGATGCCGGTGAACATGGCCTGCTCGGCGACCGTCATCGTCTTGCGGAAGGTGACGCTGTCGCCGACCTTCGGGGGGACGAATGCGTTCTTGAGAGTCATGTCGGTTCCTCCTCAGATCGCCGCCAGCGACAGGCCATTCTTGATGATGCTGCGCGCCACCAGCATGCGATGGATCTCAGAGGTGCCGTCATAGATGCGCGTGACGCGGCAATCACGGTAGATGCGCTCGAGCGGCAGATCCTTGGAGAAGCCGTAGCCGCCGAAGACCTGGATGCCGCGGTCGGCCACGCGGCCGAGCATCTCGGAGGAATAGACCTTGATCATCGACACCTTGTCGCGGGGATCGAGGCCCTCGTCGATATCGCGGGCGCAATCGAGCACCATGGAGCGGGTCGCATAGATCTCGATGGCCGAGTCGGCGATCATCTGCTGCACCATCTGGAAATCGCCGATGGGCTGGCCGAACTGCTTCCGGGTTGCGGCATGCCCGCGCATCATCTCGAGCACGCGCTGGGCCATGCCGGCGCAGCGGGCGCCGATATGGCAGAGCCGGATCTCGGACACGCTCTGCATGATCAGCTTGAAGCCGCCCCCGACCTGGCCGAGCACGGCGTCCTCCGGGATGCGGCAATCATCGAAGACGAGTTCGGCGTGGCCATAACCGCGATGGCCCATCATGGCCTGCTTGCGCGCGACCTTCATGCCGGGATTGTCCTTGTCCACCAGCAGGAGCGTGATGCCGCCGCGCGCGCGCTTCTCGGGATCGGTCAGCGCCATGACGATGACATAGTCGGCTATGTCCCCGTCACTGATGAAGTGCTTGGTGCCGTTGATGACCCATTGCCCGTTCTCAAGCCGGGCCGTCGTGGTGATCGATGCAGCGTCCGAGCCGGCGCCGGGCTCGGTGATCGCCATGGCGCAGATCTTGTCGCCCGCGATGGTCGGCAACAGGTATTTTTCCCGTTGGGCCGGAGTGCAGGCCATCAGCATCGGATAGACCTGCCCGAAGACGCGGCGGATCAGCGCGTCGGAGGTCTGGCCGAACTGTTCCTCGACGAGGCACATGTCGAAGGTGGACAGGCCGCCGCCGCCGACCTCGGCCGGCATGTTGAGCGCGAAAAGGCCAAGCGCCTGCGCCTCGCCTTTCAGCGATTTCAGTTGCTCCGGCGGAATGTGGCCGAGCGTCTCGACCTCGTTTTCGAGCGGCTGCACCTTGTTCTGGACGAACCGGCGCACCGTCTCGACGATCATCCTGCTTTCTTCAGACAAGCGGCTCATGCGCGTTACCCACTGGTTCCTGTTGTATTGTCGTTTCGGTCGTCCGATGTGCCCACCACGCCGGCGGCCACGAGGCTGTCGATCTCGTCGGGAGCGAAGCCGCATTCGGCGAGCACCGCGCGGCTGTCGCAGCCGGCCGTGAGCGGCATGGTGCGCAAGGGGGGGCGCTCGCCGTCATAGTGGAGCGGATGCGAGACCACGCGCACGGGGCGGCCCTCGACATCCACGTCCATGAAGGCCTCGCAATGCACGGCCTGCCGGTCCCGGACGAGGTCGTCGTAATCCTGCACACGCTCGAACCAGATGCCCGCCGCATCGAAGCGCGCGGCGGTCTCGGCGAAGCTGCGGCCGGCGAGCACCTGCGCCACGGCGGCGGCGTAACGGTCGCGCTGGGCATAGCGGTCGATGTCGACCAGCGCGCGCAACGCGTCGCTGTCGAGCGCGTCCGCAAGCTTGCGCGGGTCATTCATCGACAGGACGATGCGGGCGTCGGCCAGCACATAGGCGCCATAGGGCGCGTCGTGATACCAGCTGCCGACATTGGGACCGCGGCGCATGACGTCGCCCTCGACCGTGCGCGCGAAATACTTGGCGAGCGCCTCGGCCTGAAGGTCGATACCGGCCTGGAACAGACTGCCCTCGACGCGCGCGCCCTGCCCTGTCTGGAGGCGGCGGACATAGGCGCCCAGAATGCCCATGGCGAGGAGGGCTGCGCCGTGCTGGTCAATGACGGCCGCTCCGACCACGGTCGGCCCCGTCTCGCCTGCGCCGGTCGCGGCGATGAGGCCCGAGCGCGCCTGCATGAGCAGATCCTGTCCCGGACGGCCGGCATCGGGGCCATCGGCACCCAGTCCCGTGGCGGATGCATAGATGATCGCCGGGTTGAGTGCCTTCAGCGCGTCATAGCCAAGGCCGAGACGGTCCATGACGCCCGGGCGGAAATTCTCGACCACGACGTCGGCGGAGGCGATGAGGCGGTCCATGACCGCGCGGGCACCGGGGTGCTTGAGGTCGATGGCGAGGCTGCGCTTGTTGCGGTTGACCGCGAGCGAGAAGGCGGTCGTCGGGCCAACCTGCGACTTGCCGCCCGACCAGTGCCGCTCGAAGGCGCCCCGCAAGGGCTCGATCTTGACGACGTCGGCGCCCATATCCGCGAGATACTGGGTCGCGGCGGGGCCTTGCAGATAATGGCAGAAGCTGACGACGCGCAGCGCGATCTTCATGCGGCCGTCTCCGTCGCAACGACGATACGTCGGGCCACGAGATCGTCGATCTCTGCCGTCGTGTAGCCGGCTTCGCTCAGGATCTCGCGGGTCTGTGCGCCAAGAGGCTGCGGCACACGGGGCGCCGGCACGGGCTCACCATCCGAACGGACGGGATGA
>JBIPLL010000520.1:0-2702 GCA_044368425.1 Beijerinckiaceae bacterium | reverse complement strand
CCGACAAGTCCACACATCTGGGAGATCTCGACTGCTGAATCAATCAATAAGGGGCGTGACTAGCCGATTCAGGCCAAGCGCGGCCAATCAAGACATGTGACGGATTGTAACGATCAAGTCTTGCTTTTCCGTGCTTTCGCGCGGAATTCCGCCGCCCAGCCCGGCTTGACGACCTGACGTCCGCGCGCCACGGCCAGCGCATCGGCGGGCACGTCCTGCGTGATGACCGAGCCCGATCCAACATAGGCGCCATCGGCGATCGTGACGGGTGCGACAAGCGAGGAGTTGGAACCGACGAATGCGCCGGCCCCGATCGTCGTGCGATACTTGCCGAAACCGTCATAATTGCAGGTGATCGTGCCAGCCCCGATATTGGCGGCGGCGCCGACCTGCGCATCGCCCAGATAGGTCAGGTGATTGACCTTGGCACCGGGACCAAGCCGGGTGTTCTTGAGCTCGACGAAGTTGCCGACCCGCGCGCCCTCCTCCAGCACGGCGCCGGGCCGCAGGCGGGCATGGGGACCAACGACGACGCCCACGCCCACATCCGCCCCTTCGAGATGGGAGAAGGAATGGATGATTGCCCCCTCCCCGATCCGCGTGCCGGGACCGATGACAACGAAGGGCTCGATGGTGACGTCCCGCGCGATCTCGGAATCGGCGGACAGGTGCACGCTCGACGGATCGATGAGCGTGACGCCCGAGCGCATCGCCTTGTCGCGCAGCCGCTCCTGCAGCAGCGCCTCCACGCGGGCGAGCTGAACCCGGTCATTGATGCCCTGGACTTCGCTCTCCGCGGCGACGACGACGCTGGTCGACAACCCGCGCGAGACGGCGACCTCGACAGCGTCGGGCAGGTAATATTCCCGCTGCGCGTTGTCGTTGCCGATGGATTCGAGGATCGAAAGGGCGTGCGCCCCCTGGATTGCCATCAACCCCGCATTGCAGAGCGTGACGGCGCGCTCCGCCTCGCTGGCATCCTTGTGCTCGCGGATGGCGAGAAGCCGGCCGTCCCGCGTCAGCAGCCGGCCATAGCCTGTCGGGTCGGCCGCCTCGAAGCCGAGCGCGGCCACAACCGCGCCCTGCGCGAGGGACGCCCGCAGGCGGGCGAACGTCTCGGGGGTCAGGAGAGGCGTATCGGCGAAGGCCACGAGCACGTCGTCGGGGTGACCCGCAAGTGCTTCGCGGGCCTGAAGGACCGCATGGGCGGTGCCCAGCCGCTCGCGCTGCTCGACGATGCGGACGCCAGGCGCCCGCCTGCGCGCTTCCGCCGCGACATCACTCCGGTCGGGGCCGACCACGACCACGATCTCGTCGGCGCCGGCAGACGCGATGGCGCCCAGCACATGGCCCAGCAGGCTCATTCCGCCCAGTTCGTGCAGCACTTTCGGCCGCGCCGACTTCATGCGCGTGCCCTCGCCGGCCGCCAGGATCACCGCCAGGCAGCGCCGCCGGGGCGCGTTCATCGCATCTGCTTGCGTCACGCTTGAATCTCCGCTTTCGGGCTTCGATTACCCCGACGCCGGCGCGCTCGCAAACCGCGCGGGCGCCCTGTGCCGGGCGGCATGGACCAGTGTCGCTCTCATGCAGCACAAGCCGTTGTTTTTTCGTCACTCCTGCGGCTCAATAGAGAAAAGGCCCTTTCCGTCGCACTTTCGCCCTACCGGTGCAGCAGCAATGCCCACGCAGCGACTCGCGAAACATATGCGTCGTGGTAGAAGGCCCCGCCGGTGCTTCGGTGGCGAGACAACCGGGAGACGATTGCCACCGATGACAACCGTCATTGCAACCCCGCCCTTCGAAAACCCGCCTGCCGTAAACTTGCTTGTGCGTGCCTGATCGGATCCGTGCCGTGACATTTGGCGATACGCCCTCATCCTCCTCGCGCCCGCCCGCGCCCTCGCGCCGGGATGCGCTGGCACTCACGGCCGGCACACTCGCGGCATTGGCCCTGCCTGCCGGAGCGCAGGCCCAGAGCGTGACCCAGCAGGCGATCACGGCGACGCTTGGCGAAGGCCAGCGCTTCGATCCGGCGCTCGTGCTCGACATCGCGCGCGTGATCGCCCGACGCCCGTTCCAGGCTCCGGCGAACGACCTGCCAGAGCCGTTCAACAACCTGAACTACGAGCAATATATCGCCATCCGTGCCCAGGCATCCGCCGTCCTGTGGAGCGGAGAGGCGCGCGGCTTCGCCATCGAGCCCCTGCATCGCGGCTTCATCTTCGGCCAGGGTCTCAGCCTGCACATTGTCGAGGACGGCCTCGTGCGGCGCATCGGCTATGATCGCGGAAAGTTTGATTTCGGTCGGCTGAACCCGGCGGCAACCTTGCCCGATATCGGGTTCTCGGGCTTTCGCATCTTCGCAGCAGGCGGCAACGAGCCGGCGCGCGAGGTGGCCGTGTTTCAGGGGGCGACCTTCTTCCGGGCCATCGCCAACGGGCAGAGCTTCGGTGCGATGGCGCGTGGCCTGACGCTGCGCCCGGCCGAGGCGCGCGGGGAGGAGTTCCCGGTCTTCCGCGCATTCTGGATCGAGCGGCCGATTGCCGGATCGGGCACGCTCGTCATGCACGGGCTGATGGACTCGGAGAGCTGCTGCGGCGCCTTCCGCTTCACGCTGCGCCCGGGAGACGTCACGATCGTGGATGTCGAGGCGACGATCATCCCGCGCGCGCCGCTGGAGCATGTCGGCCTGGGGGGGATGG
>JBIPLL010000754.1:0-2705 GCA_044368425.1 Beijerinckiaceae bacterium | reverse complement strand
CACACTCTTCAAAACGTGTGGCCATGCAGGACAAACCGACACCCGCGGACGACGCGATGGAAGAGGGGTCGACTCTTGCAATCGCCATCGTCGACCGCTTGGCGGCGCTCGACGACCGCCTCGCCGGCCATTCGTCAGGGGCGACCGATGCCGGTTCCCGCGGAAGCGATGAGGCGACCACCGACGAGGGTGGTGATGGTCTAGCCCTCAATACCGCCATCGACACGATGCTGCTTCTGCGGCAGGTGGCAGCCGCGGAACGGGATTCTAGCTATGAGCCGATCGTCATGCCCCAGCGGATCGGCCGGTACGAGATCGTCCGCGAGGCCGGCCGCGGCGCGTTTGCGTATGTGCTCGAGGCCCGCGACGAGATTCTCCGCAGGCGAGTGGCGCTCAAAGTTGCCCGGCCCGAGGCCCTGGTGTCGATCCCTTTTCGGCGGCGGTTCGTCCGCGAAGCGGAGCTGGCCGCGCGGCTGATCCACCCCCACATCGTCGCGATCCACGAGGTGGGCGAGGAGGCGGGCCTCGTCTTCATCGCGAGCGAATACTGCGCTGGCGGCGACCTGGCCGAATGGCTTGAACAGCATCCCGGGCCAATGCCCCCCCGGCAGGCCGCGGAAGTCATGCGGACGCTGGCCACCGCCGTCGCGCACGCCCATGCCAACGGCGTCGTCCACCGCGACATCAAGCCGGCGAATGTGCTGCTCGTCCCCCCGCCCGATCGGCTTGGCGAGGTGAGCCGCGGCGGCGACGGGCCGATCACCGAGATGGTCGCGAAAGTAGGGGACTTCGGCCTCGGCAAGGTCTCTGCGGATTCGTCGCACGAAAATCTCACGCAACTCACCCGCACGGGCACACGGCTCGGCACGCCCGCCTGGATGGCGCCGGAGCAGATCGACCGCTCGTTCGGAGAGGTGGGGCCGGCGACCGACATCCATGCCCTGGGACTGCTGCTCGATCGTCTGCTCACGGGCCGCTGTCTGTTCGGCGAAAAAACGGAGGCGGAAATTTTGCGGGCCGTGCTGCTTGAGGATCCGGCACCTGCCGACCGCGTGGCACGAGGCGTGCCGCGGGATCTGGCCGCCGTCTGCCTCAAATGCCTCGCCAAGCGGCCGGCCGATCGCTATCGATCGGCGACGGAACTCGCGACCGACCTCGGCCGGTTCCTCGAAGACAAGCCGACGCTCGCGAGGCCGCTCTCGGCGGCTTCGCGAGTGGCGCGGTCCCTCGCGCGTCGGCCGCTGTTCTTCCTGCTGGCGGCGACAGCGCTTGGGGGACTGGGGCTGGCGGGCTGGACCGCCACGCTACGCCAGCGCGAGGCATACACGCATGCCCAAAACCGAGCTGAAAAAATCCGGCTAGAGGCAGCCGCCGAACTCCGCCGCGGCTTCGAGGCGTGGCGAACGGGCAATGCCGCGGCAGCCATGGATCATCTGCGTGCATGCGCGGCCATGGACGACGTCTTGGGCGGTTCGCTTGCTGGTTCTGTGGGTGGTCGCTGGCTGTCCGCACGTCTGCACGGCGAATCGGACATGCTGCTTGCCCCCGACGGCGAGAAGGGCGGTCGTCCCGACCTGTACGTATTTTCCTTTGGCCGCGATGGCCGCACCCTCGCGGCGGGCGGCGCCGACGGTCGGCTCTTCATCCTGCCTCTCACGTCCAACGGCAGTGCGGCCGATCCTCCCCTCGCGATCAAAGCGCATGACGAGGTCAACGACGTGGCTATCTCGCCCGACGGGCTTCACGTGGCGTCGGCGGGTGAAGATGGCCGGCTGCGTCTCTGGAACGTGGGAGACGGCAGCCTCGCTCGCGATGTCTTCACGATCTCGGGCCCATTGTTCGCGGCGGCGTTCTCGCCCGACGGTCGCCGGCTGGCCTTTGGCGGCGCCCATCAGCGGCTCTGGATGATCTCGATGGTTGTCGGAGAGGAGCCTGTCGCGTTGCAGCCGTTCGCAGAGGCGGTCGCGGCCGGCTCGTTGGCTCCGGACAGCGACATTGAATCGCTTCAATTCATCGACGACGACAGGATCGCGGTAGCCTGTGGTCGGCTGGTTGCGATCATCGATTTGGTGAACGGCAACGCGCAGCTGTTCGAAGGCCATGCTGGCACTGTCGGCCAGCTTGCCCTGTCACACGACGGCACGCGACTGCTTTCCGGGGGTACCGATCGGGAGCCGCGGGTCTGGGATCTCGCCTCTGGTCGGCTTCTGCTGACGCTTCCCCGTCACCCGTCCTGGGTGCAGGGCTGTGATTTCTCACCCGATGGCAAATCGATCGCCACCGGCTGCCGCGACGGGGTCGTGCGGGTCTTCGACGCCGCGACGGGCCGCCAGCAACGGCAGATGATCGGGCACATCGGCCGCACCTGGGACGTGAAATACGATGCTGGTGGCATGGTTCTCAGTGCCGGCGCCGACGGCACACTCCGGCGATGGGGACTCTCGGCCGCCACAGACACGCTCGGCATGCGGGACGCGCGGATCACCGGCCTCACCGACGCCGTCAGCCGTATGCCCGGAGGCCGCTGCGGCGTCGGCATCGTGCGCACGCCTGCGGGGAACGCGTCGGCGCTGCTCAATCTTCAGGGCCGCACGGTCCTTGTGGACACGACGACCGGCAACGTCACCGAGTCGGTCTCTGAATCCACGACGTCGAGCTACAGCATAGCGATCGACGAGCAGCGACGCCGCTTCGCTGCCGCGCCG
>JBIPLL010000576.1:0-2709 GCA_044368425.1 Beijerinckiaceae bacterium | reverse complement strand
GCTGGTAGTCAAATTGATTCAAATATGCCAATCGCCGGGACCGCTTTTGTTCAAACAGGTCCGTGGCGGATTGGCCAACAGCTCTTTCATCATGTTGAAGTTCCGCACCATGCATTGCCTCGACCACGATGAAGCGGTGCAAGCCAGTGAGCGCGACCCGCGGGTGTATCCGCTGGGTCGTTGGCTGCGTAAACTCAGTCTGGACGAATTCCCCCAGTTTCTGAATGTATTGATGGGGCACATGAGTGTCGTTGGTCCGAGGCCCCACTTTGCCGTGCACGACGAACAATTTGCTGAGATTACCACGGACTATCGGGTGCGCGCACTCATTAAACCGGGGATCACAGGGCTGGCCCAAGTCAGAGGATTCAGGGGGCCCACATTGACTGATGAAGATGTGCGCATCCGCACCCGATCCGATTTGTTTTATCTGGAGAACTGGTCATTTCTCCTTGATGTCACCATCATTGCACGGACTGCCCTGCAGTTTTTGTCATGGACGAAGCGAGCCTTTTGAATGGCACGCGGGAATCTTGATTCGCCCTGTTGGAGATCCTCCCGGTGCTCATGTTTCGCGAATCGTGGGCTGAACGATGTGTAATTCGAAGCGGACTTCGGAGGCTCTTTTGGGTAGATGTGTTTATCGAGATTCGAGTCGCACGCTTCCGGCTACTCTGAATCGGCCTCGGCAGGCACAGCTTTGCCGGGTGCGATGCCTTTGTTTCTAGAAATCAACATCGCTGCGAGCGCCAGCCCATACAACTGAGTCGAGTAGATCTGGAGTGGAAAATCCATAGCAGCGTGTAACAGCAATCCAAACAAACCTAGGGCTGCCCCAGTGAGCCGAATCTGGAGCATGGCCTCCCTGGACCTTGCCCACCGTTCCCTGTTACTGCGAGATCGTTTCCGAATTTTGAGAAAGGCAGGTTTGATCCATTTCCACATGACCATGGCTCCCGCAAAACACGCGGATCCCCAGATCGCGGCCCATGCCAAGGTTCCGGGGAGACCCCATTCGACCGCTGCTTGAACGAAGTCGTTGTGCGCATATTTCCATGCCACTTTTGTGTCGATCGAATGGTCTTTCCGGTACTCGTGAAAAACGGCTGCAAAAGTTCCGGGTCCACTTCCGAACCATCCCGTGTCTTTCATCATGTCAAACGATTGTCCCGCCACCGTGATCCGGGAGTCCAAATTGTCGCGCGCCAGAAATACCTTCCACCGCTGTAAAGTAATCGAAGTATCCAATTGCATCAGCAACCAGAGGACGCCCACGAAACCTGCACTTGCGCCAATTAAAATCTGCCTCCAACCGTATTGAGCCATCAAAGTCCGAACCCTGACGATGAGCATGAGGAACAGTAATGCTACCATAAGGGCCGCAATCAGGTGTCCGGCCTTCGAGACATTGATCGCAACCGCAGCAAACATGTGGAGAATGCCTGTGATCCAGACGGAACGCATCAACTGAGTCGCACCAAAGGGAAATGCGCAAAAGGCGGATGCGAGCACCAGAGGCCAGGTTGAATTCAGAAACGCAGCGGCGTTCCCATGGTACCAAAAAGTGGCAAAAGTGGTGGACGGCACTTGGTCAACTGCCCAAATTTTGAGCGGTTTAAAGGCGATTTTCTGCCAAATTCCCACGGCAGCCAGGGCGATGGAGGCCACGGCCATGATACCCTGATTCCAACGGATCCATCGTGATTTTCGGCACAGGTCAACCATCGCGAACAGGGCGATAATCAACGCTGTCAGGCGTATCATCGTCGTTCGCGATCCGAACGCGTCCCTAGAGCCAGGAAGACCTGCTACCCTTGCCTGCTTGGTGGTCGATTGCCAAAACTCCGGGTCAAAAAAAGAGTGTGCATTGAAGGTCATCCACCAGCCCTGAATGAGCAACACACAACCACCGAGTGCGACAGCGCGGGGAATGGTTGGCCACCTCTGTTCAACCAGGCAACTTAACATCCAGATGCTGCCTGCTGTGAGGAGAAGGACATTGAGAAAATGAATAGCCTCGTCAGTTGTTCCGCCATAGAAGAAAGGAGCTAGGAGCAAGGCGACTCCAATGAGTCCACCGGCGATCTTTTCGAGGAGACTTGGAATCATGCGCAGGTGGAATGCATCTGTGATTCGTCGCTGAGCACCGACGGCTAGGCAGCTGCCGTTATCTCCAATACACGCGTAGGCTCAGTCTTACGTGATTGGGGTGGCGTCTTACCCCACAACGCGCCCCGGCTCGCTTGTGAAAATCTCCCCAAACGCCAAAGAGAGATGCCGGGATTTGCCGGGCACGGCTTCTTCAGACGATGCTGCTGTATCTCTCATATTCAGGTGAAATTGGGTTCAGGTTGAGGCAGTTGCAACCAAGGGCGGCAGCTTGCTCTCGTGACAAGAAGCCCCCGAAATAAGGTGAAGCGTATTGCATCCGCGCAAACCTAAGATCAGTGGTCAATTTTGAAATTTTTACGGAATGCCGTGGAAGAAACCGATTTGTTCTGGAGGATGTGCAACGTCTGCTCCCGTCGGATCGAATTACCGGGGTTGAATTCCTCCGCGGTTCTGCGTCCTAAGGAGAGTAACGCGCGATAGTCGCGCCCGTTTTCGTTGTCATAGTTAAATCCCTCCTGCGACTCAGCTTCATCGTGTAAGGGTGCCAAAATAAACTTAATGCCATGAAAAGTAACTTAACATAGATTTTCCTTCCTC
>JBIPLL010000099.1:0-7612 GCA_044368425.1 Beijerinckiaceae bacterium | reverse complement strand
GACCTGCCCGCCGACCCGCTCGTTACGGAAGACCACGCCCCATGCGAACGCCGCCGCGAAGCTCGGGATCATGTAGGGCAGAGTGGCGAAGACGCCGATGGTTCGCCGGAACGGGACATCCGTCAGGACGACAAGCCAGGCGAGAAAGCCCCCGAGCGCGACAGTCCCCAGCGCCACCACGACGCCGATCACAAACGTGTTCCCGAGCGGCAACCACAGGAAGTTGTAGGCGATCCTCCCCGTGAAGACCTGCTCCCAGACGCTGAAGCCCCGCCCCTCGCCGACCGTGGCAAGGGCGACGGTCACAAGGGGTGCGGCGACGAGCACAATCAGGACAGCACCCAGCACAAGCCCGAGGGCCAGCGATGAAGATCGTCCCCGCCGCCACCCCAGAGCCGGCCATGCCAGAGCATTCATCACGAACCCCGGGCCATCACTTGAGGGAGAGGATCAGGTCGGCAACATCCTGCCGGACCGCGGCGGTCTTGACCGGGTCCATGCGCCAGGCTCTGAACTGCTCGAGCGGGATCGCGTCCTTGTGAGGCTGGATGTCCGTCCGGGTTGCATAGTCGCCCGGCACGTAGAAGGGAGCGAAGCCCGGCCCGCCCGTGGGGCTGTCGTCGCCCATCATGAAGCGGATGAGAAGGCGCGCGGCAGCAGGCGACTTGGTGCCTTTGACGAGGGCGAGATAGGCCGGGAACAAAATTCCGGGAGAGGGCTGCACGGCATTGGCGACCTGGAGGGCCCGGTTTTCCTTCGCGTTGTCGCGGCGGTCCGAATAGGTGGTAATCCCAACGGGCGGGTTGGCCTGCCCCTTCTTGCCGACCGCGTCGTTGACGGCGTCGGTGTTCCGGACAAGCACCGGGCCATTCGCCCACAGCGCGGCAATCCACTGCTCACCCGCTTGCTTGTAGGGCTTGTTGAGCACGAAGGGCTTGCCGAAGGCTTCCTGGTAAGCCTTTTCCATGTCCGCGGACCGGAGAACGACCTCGGCCATGAAATCGAGATAGTCGCCCCGCAGGTTTGGATCGACGAGAACAACCTTGCCCTTCCATTCGGGCTTGGTCAGATCCCAGAGGTTTCGCACCGGCGACCCGTTGGGATGTGCGTCCTCATTATACATCAGCACTTTGGTCGAGAGCCGGTTCGCCAGAAGCGGCTTCTCGTGCTCGTCGGGTAACCGGGCCGCGACATCTGCCGGGACATAGGGCAGGAGCGTCCCCTTCGCGACGAGCTCGGTATAGACGACCGGCGCATCTGAAACATAGGCCACATCGGCATTCGAGACGCCGGCCTGCGCCTCGGACTTCAGGCGCGCGATCATCTGGGTGGACGAGATGTCGAGCGGCACCACGTCGATTCCCGGATAGGCTGGCTCGAATGCCTTCTCGATTTGCGCGATGCGGCTCGTGAAGGCGTAGATTGTGACCTTGCCCTCTTTTCTCGCCAAAGGCAGCAACTCCGCTGCCGTCATGGTGTCGAGGTTCTGCGCGTGCGCAGCAGCAAGCGGACAGCCCAGCATGAGGACAACCGCAGCGAGTAAATGACGCCTCTTCATGTTCTTTCTCCTCCTGGGACAGCTCTTCACGGCTGTTCGAGCCTATTAATCGAAGCGTCTGCTGAGCTTCTCGAGCGCATCGAGGGTCGAGACGGACTGGCCGCCGTCCACCCGGGCGATGGTGAGCACGAGAGCATTGCAGACCGCCATGGGGACGGTGAGCGTCAGGAACTCTTCGGATCGCCCGCGTGGAGCGGCCAGCACGTAGTCCGGCGCGGGGGCGATGCGGCGGGCAGACTGATCGGCGATGACGAGCGTCTTGGCTCCGACCTGGCGGGCATGATCAAGCGCTCCGACAATCTCCGGCAGCAGGCGCCGGAAAGCGAAGCAAATGAGGACATCGCCGCGCCCCAGCGGCATGAGCTGCTCGGCAAGTTCGCGCCCCTGCCCTGTCGCGACGGACGTGCGGAAGCCCGACCGACGCAGGCGGCGATCGAGCAGATCCGCAAGAACCACCGAATTGCCTTGGGCGCACAGCGTGACGCTGCGGGCCCCGAGGAGTGTATCCACCTCGCTCGAGACGAGGGATGCCAGCAGGTTGCCCTCGGCGCCCGCGAGCGTCTCCGCGACGCGGCGGGCGGAGTCGGAGGCGACCACTTCGGACCTCAGGGCGGACCGCAAGCTAAGGTAACCATCGAACCCGAGCTTCTGCGCGAGCCGCACGGCCGCAGCCGCGTGCACACCAGCCTCGCGGGCGACTTCCGAGGCAGACAGCATCGCCGCCTGTGCCGGATCGCGCAGCAGAACGTCGAGCAGACGTTGATCCGCCTTCGTCAGCTTGTCGCGACAGCGATCGATCTGCAAAGCGAGAGCGCGCTTCATGAGAGCTCCTATGCAATAAATATTGCACAAGCTGTTTACTTCTGCAATCATATTTGCGTCAGGAGTCATCGGAACAAAACAGGCGGCAACCCTCGGGGACGCCGAGCCGTTGGTCAGCCAGGCCGCCCCCCGGCACCCTCTCTGAAAGGCCGGAAATCGTATTCGGACGAATATAGGATTGATACTCATGTATATATTTCGCCTCTCAGGCTTCAATAAAATATATTGGAAACAATAAGAATAAAATCGAATTTCTATTATAATATATTTTCTTCTGAAGATAATTCTCGCAAGATATTCAGCATGGCGTGCAGAAGTGGCTGCCTGTCGATGTTCTGATGCCGCGTGACGCCGATGGCACCGGACAGGAAACCGGCTCCCGTCTCGATCGTGAGCAGGTCGCCGCGCGCAAGTTCCTGGGCAACGACGCCGCGTGAGATGAACCACAGCGCGTCCGAGGCCATCAGAATTCCACGACCAAAAGCAAGCGAGACGGTCTCGAAGGCGGGGCGCAGGCCGGGCAGGCCGAGAGTCACGAGATAATCGTCGACGGTGCGGCGGATGATGGCGTCCGGACTGGGCAGGATGAGCGGATGGTCACGGATGAGGTCGCGCACCGGGCGCCCGAGGCCTGGATGGCCGGCACGCGCGCAGAGCACGACCGGCTCTTCATAGAGATGCTCGAAGGCGAGATCGACCATTTCGGAGGCCGCCGGCATGCGCCCGACCATCAGATCGAGGCTTCCTTCGCGCAGCCGACGCAGGAGCCAGACATTCGGGCCGGTTTCGACATTCAGGGACACGTTCGGCATCAGGGCTCGAAAGCGCAGGGCCACACGCGGAAACAGGTCGGCCGCGACCGTTGGCAAGATACCGACATGGATTGTGGCTGCCCCCTCGCCGGGACGCAGGGCCGCTGCACCGGCCTCGAGGGCCTCGACGGCCAATGTGGCGTGGCGACGAAACAGCCGCCCGGCATCGGTGAGGACCAGGCGGCGCCCCTCCCGCGCGAAAAGCGGCTGGCCCAGGAGATCCTCGAGTTCGGCGAGACTGCGTGAGAGCGCCGGCTGTGTCAGGCCACGCAACCGCGCCACGGCCGACAGCGAGCCTTCGGCAGCGATATCGAGAAAAGCGCGGATATGGCGCAGCTTGATGGCGGGATGCATAATCGTTCTGGTATGGATCGAAGCCACTTTTGCATGGGACAGGCTAATTTTGATGTGAAATAGCATGGATGAAAGCCAGGCACCATGTCGGGATATCCGTAATGCAGGTGATCAACCGCCCCTGGGGCACGATGCACGTCGCCGATAACGGCGAACCGGACCGTCGGCCGCTCCTGTTCGTCAATTCCCTCGGCACCGACCTGCGGCTGTGGGACGGGCTCCTGCCGCATCTGCCGGCGTCCCTGCGTCTCCTGCGGTTCGACAAACGGGGCCACGGACTGTCGGATACGGGCGGTGATTTCGGGATCGACGAGCTGGCGGAGGATGTCGCCGCACTGATCGAGGCGACGGGTTGCGGCCCGGTCGTCCTCGTCGGCCTCTCCATAGGCGGACTGGTAGCCCAGGCGCTGGCAGCGAGGCGGCCCGACCTGCTGCGCGGTCTCGTCCTGTCGAATACGGCGGCGCGGATCGGCACGGCGGAAAGCTGGGCGGCGCGCATCGCGGCGATCGAGGCGCATGGCCTCTCGTCGATTGCCGATGGCGTCATGGAGCGCTGGTTCACGCCCGCCTTCCGGGCAGGCCAGACATTGCCGCTCTGGCGCAACATGCTGGCACGCACCTCCCGCGAGGGTTATGTCGCGGCCTGCCGGGCGATCGCCGCAGCCGATTACACCGCGACGACGGCACGCATCGACCTGCCGACGCTCGTGATCGGCGGGTCACATGACGGCTCCACGCCGCCAGAGTTAGTTGAGGCGACGGCGCGGCTTGTCCCGGGTGCCCGTTGCACCATCCTGGAGGGAACGGGGCACTTGCCCTGCGTCGAGGCGCCGGTCGCCTATGGGGCTCTGCTGACCCGGTTCCTCGCGGAGATCGGTCATGTCTGAGCGGCACATGCAGGGAATGACGACGCGCCGCAAGGTGCTCGGGAACGCGCATGTCGACCGCGCGGAAACGGCGAAATCCGCATTCGACACCCCCTTCCAGAACCTCATCACCGAGGCGGCCTGGGGCCATGTCTGGTCGCGCGACACGATAAGCCTGCGCGAGCGCTCGATGCTGACGATTGCGTTGCTGGCCGGCCTCGGCAACGATCACGAACTTGCCATGCATGTGCGCGCCACGGCACGGACCGGCGCAAGCGAGGCGGACGTCATGGAGGCGCTGCTGCATGTCGCGATCTATGCCGGCGTGCCGCGCGCCAACCACGCGATCCGGATCGCCCGTGAGACCTTCGCGCAGATGAAGGCAGATGCAAGACAGGGGGACATCCATGCGCAAGCCCGCTGAATTCCACCAGCGTGACCGGCTCTGGCAACCACCAGCCCTGACGCCGGACTACAAGACGAGCGTCGCGCGCTCGCCGCGCCTGCCGCTCCTGTCATTGCAGAACTCGATGTCGGAAATCACCGGCCCGGTCTTCGGCCATGGCGACATCGACCCGACCGACAACGACTTGATCCGCAACTATGCCCGCACCGGCGATCCGATCGGCGAGCGGATCATCGTGCATGGTCGCGTGCTCGACGAGAACGGGCGTGGCATGCCCGATGTGCTGGTTGAAATCTGGCAGGCCAATGCAGGGGGTCGCTATCGGCACCGCAAGGATACCTATCTGGCGCCCGTCGACCCGAATTTCGGCGGCTGCGGGCGCACGCTGACCGATCCCGACGGCTATTACTTTTTCCGGACGGTGAAGCCGGGAGCCTATCCCTGGCGCAACTGGGTCAATAACTGGCGCCCCGCCCATATCCACATCTCGGTCTTCGGCACGGCCTTCGTGCAGCGGCTGATCACGCAGATGTATTTCGAGGGCGATCCGCTCCTGAAGCACTGCCCGATCATCAATGCGATCCCCGATCCGCGCGCCATTGACCAGCTGATCGCCCCGCTCGACATGAATGCGGCGATCCCTCTCGACTGCCTTGCCTACAAGTTCAACATCGTGCTGCGCGGGCGCCGCTCGACCCTGTTCGAGAACCGGCTGGAAGGGAACTGAGCGATGCCCCAACCGCTCCATGCCCTCAAGGAAACCGCGTCGCAGACGGCCGGACCCTATGTCCATATCGGACTCGCGCCCGGCGCTGCCGGCTTCGATATCTATCGCAACGAACTTGGGCGCGTGGTCGCAGCCGAAGGCGTGCCCGGCGAGCGTATCCGCATCGAGGGCCATGTATTCGACGCAACCGGAACACCGGTCAGGGATGCGGTGATCGAAACATGGCAGGCCGACTCGAACGGGGCCCATCCGCATCCCGAAGACCCGCGCCATGGCGAGGTTGCGCCGGGATTTCGCGGCTGGGGGCGTTGCATCACCGATTTCGAGACGGGCCTGTGGATGCTCGACACGATCAAGCCCGGTTCGGTCATGGGCCGCAACGGCCGCCCGATGGCGCCTCACATAAGCCTGTGGATCGTGGCGCGCGGCATCAATATCGGCCTCCAGACGCGGCTCTATTTCGACAACGAGCCGGAGGCGAACGCGGCCGATCCCGTCCTGCTGCTGATCGAGCAGACGCAGCGGCGCGCAACTCTGATCGCACGGCGCGAGACACGGGACGGCCTGCCGGTCTATCGTTTCGACATCCGCCTGCAGGGCGAGAACGAAACCGTCTTCTTCGATATCTGAGGATGAAAAACGTGTCCGATCCGTGCATCATCTGTGTGGCGATTACCGGCAGCGTGCCGACCAAGGCCGACAACCCCGCCGTCCCGGTGACCATCGCCGAGCAGGTGGAAAGCACGCACGAGGCCTTCGAGGCGGGTGCCTCGATCTGCCATGCCCATGTGCGCGATGGCGAGGGCCGTCCGACCTCCGACCCCGAGCGTTTCGCGCGGCTGAAGGAGGGGTTGGAAAAGCACTGCCCCGGCATGGTCATCCAGTTCTCGACGGGCGGGCGCTCGGGTGCAGGGCGCGAGCGCGGGGGCATGCTGCCGCTCAAGCCAGACATGGCCTCGCTCACCGTCGGCTCCAACAATTTCCCGACGCGGGTCTACGAGAACCCGCCCGATCTCGTGGACTGGCTGGCCTCCGAAATGCTGGCCTACGACATCAAGCCGGAGGTGGAGGCCTTCGACCTGTCGCATATCGTGCAGGCGGCGCGGATGGCGAAGGACGGGCGGCTCAAGGGGCCGCTTTATGTCCAGTTCGTCATGGGCGTGAAGAACGCCATGCCGGTCGACGAGCCGATCTTCGACTTCTACATCGCGACGCTGAAGCGGCTTGCGCCTGATGCGCTGTGGTGCGCGGCCGGGATCGGGGCGGGCCAGCTCCTGCTCAACGAATGGTGCATCGCGCGCGGCGGCCATGCCCGCACCGGGTTCGAGGACAATGTGCGGATCGACCGCACGACGCTGGCGCCCTCCAATGCCGCTTTGGTGCGCCGGACGGTCGAGCTTTGCGACAAGTACGCGCGGCCCGTCGCGACCTGGCAGCAGGCCCGCCAGATCCTCGGACTGCGCGCCCCGGCCACCGCATGAACCATCCCGCTGGCAGCTCCCTCTTCGGGCCTCTCTTGGGCGACCCCGAAACCGGGCGCCTGTTCGACGACGAAGCCCAGTTGCGCGCGATGCTCACCGTCGAGGGCGAGCTCGCAATGGCCCAGGCCGAATGCGGGCTGATTGCGCCGGAAGCGGCGCGGATCATCGCGGAGGGTTGCAGGCAATTCGCGCCGGACATCCCTGCGCTGGCAAGTGCGACGGCGCGCAATGGCGTGCCGGTGCCGGGCCTCGTCGCGGATCTGCGTGCAACCTTGCCGCCCGAGGCCGCAAGCGCGCTCCATCATGGCGCGACGTCGCAGGACATCGTGGATACGGCGCTCGTCCTGCGGCTGCGCGAGGCGCTCGACCTCTGGGAGGGGCGCCTTTCCGGCCTGATCGACGCGCTGGGACGACTGGCGCACGAGCATGCCGGCACCGCCATGGCCGCCCGCAGCTATGGGCAGGCCGCGACACCGACAACATTCGGGGCAGTCGCCGCCGCGTGGGGCCGCCCGCTCGTGCGACGCCGCGCGCAGATGAGCGATCTGCGCAGGGACATACTCGTGGTATCGCTCGGCGGCGCCTC
>JBIPLL010000349.1:0-3800 GCA_044368425.1 Beijerinckiaceae bacterium | reverse complement strand
ACGCTTGCGGCGATGGGCGCCAAAGGCACGCAGGTGCGCAGCGCGCTCGCGCGGCGCCTCGACCTGCGCGATCCCGGCGCGCCCTGGCATACGGAACGCGACGGGCTCGCGCAGCTTGCGGGCTGGATGGCGTCGCTCTGTGGCAGTCTCGCGAAGATGGGCGAGGATCTCATCCTGCTGACGCAAACAGGTGTTGGCGAGGTGCGGCTCGCGAGCGCTGGCGGGTCGTCCACCATGCCGCAGAAGCAGAATCCCGTCGGGCCCAGTGTCCTCGTGGCGCTAGGCCGGCAGGCCGCCGCGTTGTCCGGCCTGATGCAGAGCGCGGTAACGCACCGCCAGCAGCGCGACGGCGCGGCCTGGTTCACGGAATGGCTGGCATTGCCGCCCTTGTGCATCGGCACCGGTCGCGCCCTGTCGCTTGCACGAGAGACGGTGTCCGCAATCGCGCCGGATGCGGCGCGCATGGCCGCGGCGCTCGATGCCGATGGCGGACTCATCCATGCGGAGGCGCTCAGCTTCGCACTCGCCGGTGATCTCGGCCGCGAGGCGGCGGAGGCCACCGTCAAGCGGCTCTGCGCAGAAGCGCTGGCGAGCGGGAGGGACGTGCGCGATCTCGCCCAACGGGACTTTCCAAGCAGCGACTGGCGCTCAATTCTGGCGGCAGCCACGCAGTGGGGTGACGCAACCGATCAGGCGCTCGCCTTCGCGCGTCAGGCGTCGCCCGGCGCCTTGAGCACGTAGCGCACGACGGTATCGCCCACCTCCTTGCGGCGGCGCTCCAGCGCGGTGGGCGTATGCATCTCCACCTTGAAGATGCGTGAGAAGGTAAAGCGGCACGATACGTTGAACACGGCGAGCGCGCTGATGGTCATGTGCAGGTCGATGACATCGAGCCCGTCGCGGAAGACACCTTCTGCAACGCCACGGCGATAGACGCTCTCCAGCATCTCGATGACCGAGATGTTGAGCCCCTGAATGCGCTGCGACTTCGCCAGATGCACGCCATGATGGATATTCTCCACCATCACGAGGCGGATGAACTCCGGGTTGGCGTTCTGGTAGTCGAAGGTGAACTCGGCAAGGCGGCGGATCGCCTCGACGGGCGCCAGCCCCTCCAGGCGCAGATCCTTTTCGATCGACCGGATTCGGGCATAGGCCTCCTCCAGCACGGCGACATAGAGGCCCTCCTTGTCTCCGAAGTAGTAATAGATCATCCGCTTGGACGTGCTGGTCTTTTCCGCGATCTCGTCCACGCGGGCGCCGCTGAAGCCTTTCTGCGCGAATTCCGCCGTCGCCACCTCGAGAATATTGCGACGCACACCCTCCGGATCGTGGCTGCGGCCTGAAGACGGCGCCTCGGCAGGCGGCATCGTGCCTGCCTGCATGCCCTGCGCAGGGGCCACATCCGGCGACTCTTCGCGGGCTCGCATGGGAAGGGCAGCGGCTTTCGGCTTCATGAGATGATCCGTTTTCGATGATCAACCATAGCTCAACGCGATTTTGTACGAAACAGTTAAAAACGCGATTGACTGAACTCACCAGTTCGTACAAAAAAGAGGGAAAACAGGGGTCCAACTATCCCTGCACAAAATCACGACCGGCAAAGCCGGCGATGCGAGCGCGTGAGCGCTCTGGAGGAAACGACCGGCGCAACGTCGGACAGGGAGAGAGCGATGGCGCATGCTGCCCAGCGCACGATGAACGGCACGGTTCCCGTTCGGAACCCGGAGCCGCGCCGGATCCTGCTTGGCCTGATCGGCGCCGGAATCGGCCAGTCTCGTTCCCCTGCGCTGCACGAGGGCGCGGCCGCAGATCTCGGGCATGTCGCCCTGTACCGGCTGATCGATCTCGACCGGCTGGGCCTGACCCCCGATCACCTGCCGGAGCTCCTGACGGCCGCGCGGCGCTTCGGCTTCAGCGGGCTCAACATCACCTATCCCTGCAAGCAGAGCGTCATCGCGCATCTCGATACGCTGTCCGACCATGCCGCGGTGCTTGGAGCGGTGAACACGGTCGTGATCGATGGCGAGCGCCTTGTCGGACACAATACCGACTGGTTTGGATATGCACAGGCACTGAAGCACGACCTGCCGGGCGCCGACCTTTCCGACATCGTGCAATTCGGGGCGGGAGGCGCGGGGTCCGCTGTCGCCTATGCGCTTCTTGTCAGCGGCGTGTCGCGCCTTTCGATCGTCGATACCCAGACCGGTCGCTCGCAAGCCCTTGCGAGCGACCTCGCGCCGCATTTTCCGCAGGCCCGGATCGAGGCTGCAGACGACGTTCAAGCCGCCGTGCGACGGGCGACCGGCATCGTCAACACGACGCCTGTCGGCATGGCGAAGTTTCCTGGCATGCCCTTTCCCGCTGCGTGGCTGCATCCGGGGCAATGGGTCAGCGACATCATCTATTTCCCGCTGGAAACAGAGCTGCTTCGTGCGGCCCGCGCGCTGGGCTGCCGCACGCTCGACGGCTCGGGCATGAACGTGTTCCAGGCGGCGGAGGCCTTCCGGCTGTTCACGGGATTGACCCCCGATCCGGTTGCCTTGC
Organism: Beijerinckiaceae bacterium; assembly: GCA_044368425.1. Lineage (GTDB taxonomy): Bacteria > Pseudomonadota > Alphaproteobacteria > Rhizobiales > Beijerinckiaceae > JBIPLL01. The sequence goes on along the minus strand of JBIPLL010000349.1, from coordinate 1,253 downwards.
GCCAGCATTTCGACGCGGCGGGAGGCGAGGCATGACGCGGCTGGTGGAGGCCTATTTCTCGCTGCTGAAGCTGCTGCTCATCCTGCTGCTTGCCGGGATGGTCGTGCTGGTCTTCGGCAATGTCGTCCTGCGCTACGCCTTCAATTCGGGCATCACGAAGTCCGAGGAGCTGGCACGCTGGTTCTTCGTCTGGATGGTCTTTCTGGGCGCCATCGTCGGCTTGCGCGAGCGGGCGCATCTGGGCGTCGATAAGCTGATCGCCCGCATGCCGCCGCAGCTTCGGCTGGCGGCCTATATCCTGAGCCATGTCCTGATGCTCTTCGCCAGTGTCCTGATGGCCAAGGGCAGTTGGGCGCAGATGGTGATCAATCTCCATGTCAGCGCCCCGGCGACCGGGCTGTCGGTCGGTCTCTTCTACGGCATCGGGGTCGTGTTCGGCGTCTCCGCCGCCGCGATCCTCGGCCATGAGCTTCTGCGCGCCCTGACCGGCCGGGTCAGCGATGCCGAGATTCTCGCGATCCGCGAATCTGAAGAGCACTGAGGAGGAGACGAGATGACCATCGCCGTCTTCACCTTCTCGTTGCTGGGCGCCATGGCGCTCGGCATGCCTATCGCCTTCGCGCTGATGATCTGCGGCGTGGCACTGATGTGGCATATCGACCTGTTCGATGCGCAGATCATCGCGCAGAACGTGCTGAACGGGGCCGATTCCTTTCCCCTGATGGCGGTGCCGTTCTTCGTGCTCGCGGGCGAGATCATGAATGCGGGCGGGCTCGCCAGGCGCATCGTGAACGTGGCGCTGGCGCTGGTGGGCCACATCAAGGGCGGGCTCGGCTATGTGGCGATCCTTGCCTCCTGCATCCTCGCCTCGCTGTCCGGATCAGCCGTGGCGGATGCAGCCGCGCTCGCCGCCCTTCTCGTGCCCATGATGGTGAAGGCGGGCCATTCCCGCGCCCATTCGGCGGGACTGGTGGCGGCTGGCGGCATCATCGCGCCGATCATTCCCCCGTCGATCGGCTTCGTCATCTTCGGCGTCGCGGGCGGCGTTTCCATTTCCAAGCTGTTTCTCGCCGGCATCGTGCCCGGCCTGATGCTGGGCGCGGCACTGGCGGTCGCCTGGTGGTGGGTGGTGCGCAAGGAGGATGTGGCCCCGCAGCCCCGACGCAGCGGGCCCGAGATCCTCAAGGCCGTGGTCGAGGGCTTCTGGGCCCTGCTCCTGCCCTTCATCATCATTTTCGGCCTGCGCTTCGGCG
>JBIPLL010000230.1:0-5234 GCA_044368425.1 Beijerinckiaceae bacterium | reverse complement strand
CGGGCGCGCGTGCCCGTGTCGCTTGCCACCGTCTACAATACGCTGCACCAGTTCACGGAAGCTGGCCTTCTGCGGCAATTGCCCATCGACGGCGCCAAGGCCTATTTCGACACCAATCCGAGCGAGCACCACCATTTCTTCCTCGAATCGGAAGGTACCCTGATGGACATGCCGTCCGACGGGCTGGCGGTGGGCGAGCTGCCCGAGCCTCCAGAGGGCATGGAGATCGCACGCGTCGACGTGATCGTGCGGCTACGGCGCAAGTCGGCGCCGTAAGAGGCTTCAGCTGGTCGCGTCATCCGGTCGCGTCACCCCTTGGCCTGCGCCACGAGGCGGGCGAGATAGGCGCCATAGGCCGATTTGCCGAAGGCACCCGACAAAAGCTCCAGATCGGCCAGCGTGATGAAGCCCATGCGCCAGGCGACCTCCTCCAGACAGCCGATCGACAGGCCCTGGCGGTCCTGCACCGTGCGCACGAACTCGCCCGCCTGAAGCAGCGTCTCGTGCGTGCCGGTGTCGAGCCAGGCGAAGCCGCGTCCCAGCTTTTCCACGTAGAGGTCGCCGCGCTCGAGATAGGCCTGGTTGACGTCGGTGATCTCGTATTCGCCGCGCGCCGAGGGCTTCAGGCCCGCCGCGATCTCCACGACATCGTTGTCGTAGACATAGAGCCCTGTCACCGCCCATGACGAGGGTGGCACAGCCGGCTTCTCGACAATGCGCGTCGGGCGCCCGGCCTCGTCGAAGGCAACGACGCCGAAGGCCTGCGGGTTCGAGACCCAATAGGCGAAGACGGTTGAGCCCGTCCCGCGCGCCACGGCTGCCTGCAGCATGTCGGGCAGGCCATGGCCGTAATAGATGTTGTCGCCAAGAACGAGCGTGACGGGATCGGCGCCAATGAAGTCGCGCCCGATGCGGAAGGCCTGCGCGATGCCGTCGGGTACCTCCTGCACGGCATAGGACAGCGACAGGCCGAGGCGGCTGCCATCTCCCAGCAAGGCCTCGAACTGGGGCAGGTCGCGCGGGGTCGAGATGATCAGGATCTCGCGGATGCCGGCGAGCATCAGCGTCGAGAGCGGGTAATAGATCATCGGCTTGTCGTAGACGGGCAGGATCTGCTTCGAGACCACCATCGTCACGGGATGCAGCCGCGTGCCGGAGCCTCCGGCCAGTACGATACCCTTCATCGCCATCGCGATCGTCCCTTCAGCTTGCATGCCGCGCGCATTTCACCCCGCAATCGCAAAGAAATTGCGCATGACAAGCTTGCAAGTCGTGCAGACCTGCCTTCAGGCCGGCGGCCCGAGACAATCGTCGAGCCGGGCGGGGAGCACATCCTCGAAGCGCTGCGTGAAGATGCCGAGCCTGCGGGAGCGCGAAACGTCGAGCACCGCGTTGAGCGGCCGGCGCGCGGGCAGGTTCATGGAAGCCGTCGCGACGGGTTCGACGGTCACTTGCGGAAAGCCGCGCGCCGCGGCGGCGGCGAGTATCATCCGGGCCTGATCGGCGCGCGTCATGATGCTCTCGCCCGCGACGTGGAGGATGCCGTGCATGGCCCTGTCGATCGCGACAAGGCAGGCGCGGGCGATGTCGGGCGCGAAAGTCGGGCGGCCCGTCTGGTCGGCGACGATCCGCAGGGCGGGATTGCGACGCGCCCATTCCAGCACCTTCGCGACAAAATCGTCGCCGCCGGGACCGAAGGTCCATGACACGCGCATGACCAGTGCGCCGGGATGGGCGGCCAGCACCGCCTCCTCGCCCGCGCGTTTCGAGGCGCCGTAGACGCAGAGGGGACCGGTCGGGTCGTCCTCGCGCCAGGCGTTCTCGCCGGTCCCGTCGAAGACCTGATCGGTCGAGACATGAATGAGCGGGATCGCGCGCGAGGCCGATTCCCGCGCCAGGGCGGCAGCGCCATCGCGGTTGATGGCGAAGGCGAGTTCGGGCTCGCTTTCGGCGCGATCGACAGCCGTATAGGCGCCGGCATTGACGATTGCGCCCGGTTTCACCTCGCGAATTGCCCGCGCAAGGCTCGCGGAATCGGCCAGGTCGCAATCGGGGCGTCCGAGTGCCACGAGGGGGCGTCCCTGTCGCGCAGCCTCCGCCGCCAAGGCACGGGCCAGCATTCCCCTGGCGCCGATGACGAGAACAGGTGCGTGATTCGGCATCAGGCCCGCGCCTTGCCGCCGGGGACGAGACCAAGCCGCTGGCCGGCATAGACTTCGCCGCGCAGCGGACCCCACCAGTCCGCATTGTCCAGATACCAGCGCACGGTCGCCTCCAGCCCTTCCTCGAAGGTGACGGAGGGGGCGAAACCGAGTTCGTCGTGCGCCTTGCGCGGGTCGATGGCGTAGCGCCGGTCATGGCCCGGCCGGTCGGTGACGCGGGTGATCAGGTCCGCATGGGGCGCACCCTGCGGGCGGAGGCGGTCGAGAATGGCGCAGATGGATTCCACAACCTGCCGGTTGGTCCGCTCCGCCCGTCCGCCTATGCAATAGGTGGAACCGGGCTCGCCCCGGCGCAGGATCAGCGCCAGCGCCCGGGCATGATCCTCGACATGCAGCCAGTCTCGGATGTTGAGGCCGTCGCCATAGACGGGCAGCGGCTTGCCCTCCAGCGCGTTGAGAATCATCAGGGGGATCAGCTTTTCGGGAAACTGGCGCGGCCCGTAATTGTTGGAGCAGTTCGAGACGAGGACAGGCAGGCCATAGGTATGGCCCCAGGCGCGCACGAGATGGTCCGACGCGGCCTTGGAGGCGGAGTAAGGCGAGCGTGGATCGTAGCGCGTCTCCTCGGTAAAGGCGCCGGTCTCGCCAAGCGAGCCAAAAACCTCGTCCGTCGAGACATGGAGGAAGCGGAAATTCCGGTGGCGGTCGCCCTCGTAGCGGGCGTGCAGCGTGCGGGCGGCCTCGAGCAGCACCTGCGTTCCCACGACGTTGGTGCGGATGAATGCGCCCGGGCCCTCGATGGAGCGATCGACGTGGCTCTCGGCCGCCAGATGCAGGATCGCGTCCGGCTCGACCTGCGCCATCAGGCTGCGCAGGCGCGGCGCGTCGCAGATGTCGATCTCGACATGGCGATAATGTCGATCGCCTTCGAGCGCCCGCAGCGACAGCGGATTGGCGGCATAGGTCAGCGCATCGACATTGACGACGCTGGCGCCGCAATCGCGCACCAGATGCAGGACGAGAGCCGAGCCGATGAAGCCCATGCCGCCGGTCACGAGAAGGGTCTTGCCGGTGAGATCGCGCATCAGCGCAGCTCCACGAGATCGGCGCGCATCAGCGCGGTTGCAGAGGTTCGAGGTCGGCCAGACGCGGCCAGAGCCGGTCCTTCTGCGACAAGGTGGCGGCGTCGGGATCGACCGGCCACGCGATGCCGAGCGCCGGATCGTTCCACAGCAGCCCGCCCTCGCAGTCGGGCGCGTAATAGGCGCCGCACTTGTAGGCGACGAGGCAGTTCTCGACGAGCGTGCAGAAGCCGTGGGCAAAGCCTGCGGGCACATAGAGCGCATCGCCCGCTTCCGCCGACAGCTCGACTGCCACATGGCGCCCGAAATCGGGCGAGCCCGCGCGGCAATCCACGACGACATCGAGAATGCGGCCCGACAGGACGCGCACGAGCTTCACCTGGCCATGCGGCTCACGCTGGAAATGCAGGCCGCGCACGGTGCCCGGCTGGGCCGAAAACGACTGGTTGTCCTGCACGAAGCGCGACAGAAGACCCGCGCGTGCCATCAGGTCGGCGCGGAAGGTTTCCGTGAACCAGCCGCGCGCATCGCCGTGGCGGAGATGGCGCAGAAGCATCACGTCGGGCAGGGCGGTGGGCACGATCTGCATCGCCTTGAGGTAACGCGGCGGCGCGTGCTGCGCAACGAAACCCTGCAGCCTGCCCGTCCGCGCAGGCTCGCCATCCGCGCGCGTGATTGACAAAGCCCTGACGAGCCCCGACAACCCGCCGCGCATGGCGTCACAGAAGCTCAAGAAAATCCTCATCATCGGTCACGACCTCGTCGCGACCGCGATCGCCGTCACGCTTGCCTTCGTGATGCGCTTCGAGGGCGTCGCCCTCGAGGAGCGGATCATTCACCTGCCCGCCTTCCTGCCCGGATTCGTGGCCCTGGCCGGCGGCATCTATGTCTGGTTCGGGCTCTATCGCTCGAAATGGCGCTTCGCCTCGCTTCCGGACCTGTTCAACATCTTCAAGGCCGTCAGCGTCCTCACCGGCATCCTGGTTGTCGCGGATTACGTGCTCGTCTCGCCGCAGTTCTACGGCTTCTTCTTCTTCGGCAAGATCACGATCGCGCTCTACTGGCTGCTGCAGATGTTCCTGCTCGGGGGTCCGCGGCTGGCCTATCGCTATTTTCGCCTCGCCCGGACGCGCCAGAGCGTGGCGCGCGAGGCCCGGATGCCGGCCTTGCTGATCGGACGGGCAAGCGAGGTCGAGGTCGTGCTGCGCGCCATTGAGGCCGGCACGATCCGCAAGCTGAAACCCGTGGGCATCCTGTCGCCACGTGCGGCCGATCTCGACCAGTCGATTCGCGGCGTGGCCGTGGTGGGGCTGACCGACGCACTCGAGAGCGTCGTGGAGGATGCGGCGGCGCGCGGGGAACCGGTGCGTCGGCTCGTGGCGACGCCCAGCGCGCTCTCGCCGGACACCGCGCCGGAGAAACTCCTGTCGGCCTCGCGGCGACTCGGCCTGCCCCTGATGCGCCTGTCGAGCCTGAGCGAAACGCCGCGCGACGCCGAAATGGCGCCGGTCGATATCGAGGATCTGATCCTGCGACCCAGCGTCGAGATCGACCGGGCCCGGCTCTCGGCTCATCTTGCCGGCAAGACGGTGCTGGTGACAGGCGGCGGCGGATCGATCGGCAGCGAGATGTGCCTGCGCGTCGCCTCGTTCGGCGCGGCCCGGATCATCGTTGTCGAGAATTCGGAACCCGCCCTGTTCGCCGTGACCGAGGCGCTCGCCATGCAGGGACATGGCGAGCGCGTGCAGGGCCTCATCGCAGATATCCGGGACAAGGCCCGCCTCGCCGAGGTCGTCACGCAGACGCAGCCGGACGTCGTCATCCATGCTGCGGCGCTCAAGCACGTGCCGTATCTGGAGCAGGACTGGGCCGAGGGCATCAAGACGAACGTGTTCGGTTCCGTGAATGTGGCGGATGCGGCGCGCGAGGCGAATGTGGCCTCCTTCGTCATGATCTCGACCGACAAGGCCATCGACCCGGTGTCGATGCT
>JBIPLL010000165.1:0-6184 GCA_044368425.1 Beijerinckiaceae bacterium | reverse complement strand
GAAATGTACATGCAGGCCCGCGATGCAGGTTCGCGGGCTGGCGAGAGCGGCACGCGCTTCATCGCGGTTCGCTTCGGCAATGTGCTGAACTCGGTCGGCTCCGTTGTCCCCAAATTCAAGGCGCAGATCGCACGCGGGGGCCCGGTCACGGTCACGCATCCCGATATGGTGCGCTATTTCATGACCGTGCGCGAGGCCGCCGATCTCGTCCTGACAGCCGCAGCCCATGCCGGCGAGACGGCCGGCGACCGCAGCGAGAGCCGGGCCGCCGTCTTCGTGCTGAAGATGGGGCAACCCGTGCGCATCCTCGATCTTGCCGAGCGCATGATCCGGCTCGCGGGCTTCGAGCCGGGCGAGGACATTCCGGTGGAGGTCACCGGGATGCGACCCGGCGAGCGCCTGAACGAGATCCTGTTCGCGCGCGAGGAGCCGGTCGCGGAGATCGGGATCGACGGCGTGATGGCCGCCCAGCCGATCTTTGCCGATCTCGACCGCGTGCAGCTCTGGCTCGACCGGCTGGCGCAGGCCGTGGAGACAGGCGACAGGCCGGCTGCGGAAGCCGTGTTCGAGGAAGCGATCCCGGAATTCCGGGCGCGTGGAGCAGCCCAGAAACCCCTGCCCAGCAAGCCCCTGCCCGGCGAGGCTTTGCCGAATCAGGCCCTGCCGGAACGCTCCGCGCCCTGATCTGCGGCACGCATGAGGCGCGCCAGAGCATCGGGCGTCGGCATGGCCGGATGCCAGCCCAGCGCCTGAAGGCGGGCCGGGCTTGCCACGAGGTCGCCCGCGATCCGGTCGAACATCTCGCCCCGCCCCAGCAGACGGGCGCAGCCTGCAAGAACCGCCTCCGGAACCGGCAGCAAACCAGGCCTTCGGCCAAGCCCCGCCCGCAGGGCAGCGACGATGCGGGGAACTGTCAACGGATCGGGATCGGCGAGGATCAGAGGCGCACAGGGCAGGCGCGGCTGCGCCATGAGATGGCCAATCGCCCCGCAGACGCTCTCCACGCTCACCAGCGAGCGGCGACCGGTCAGGCTGCCAAGCGGCAGGGGCAGAGGCAGGCGGGCGAGCCTCATCAGGGTCGCCATGTTGCCCTTCACACCCGGCCCGTGGATCAGGACGGGACGCAGGGCGACCCAGTCGAGCGACGAGGCCTCCAGATCGCGCTCGGCGGCGAGCTTGGCCTGGCCATAGGCATCCGTGGGAGCCGCTTCGTCATCCTCGGTCAGGACACGCGCTGCCGTTGCGCCCGTCTGGGCACGAATCGACGAGATGAAAACGAACCGGCGGACACCGGCGACCCGTGCAGCCGTCGCAAGGCGCGTCACCGCCTCGTGGTTGACGGTACGGTGCAGGGCCGGATCGACCCCGTCGACATGGGCGATGGCGGCTGCGTGGATGATCGTGTCCACGCCGTCGAGTGCAGGCGCCCAGTCGACAGGGCCGGCGAGATCGCCGATCAGCACCTGCTCGCCGGGCAAGGTGGCGTCGGGATGACGCAAGGCGAGGCGCAGGCGATGGCCGCGCGCCGTCAGGTCATGCGCGATGGCGCGTCCCAGAAAGCCGCTGGCGCCCGTCAGAAGGATGGTCACGCGGCCTTCCTCCACCAGGGCGGGCGCGAGAGGGCGCGCAGCAACAGGGCAACGACCAGCATGGAAGCGGCAAGCGCCGCGAGAGCGGGCCCCGTGTGCACCTGCCCCCATGCAAGCCATGCGAGGACAACGAGTGCGAGATTGACCGCCAGGACGGCGCCGACGACCTCGACCACCCGCCAGCCCTTGTCTGTCGCTCGCTGGTAATGATGGCTGCGATGAGCTTCCCAGACGCGCTCGCCGTGCGCGGCGCGGCGCAGCAGCGTCAATGTCGCATCGGCGAGATAATAAAGCGGCAGGATGAGAGCCGGAACCGGGCCAGCCTCCTGCGCCAGCCGGTAGAGCAGGAAACCCGTCAGGAGCCCGATGGGGAGCGAGCCGACATCGCCGAGGAAAAGCCGCGCCACCGGCCTGTTGAACGGCGCGAATCCGACAAGGGCGCCGGCCAGCGCAAGGGCGAGAACGGCCAACCCGCCCTCCCCAAGCATGAGCAGGGCGATGCCGCCGGCCAGTGTCAGCGGCAGCAGGCCGGCCACCGTCATCCAGTCGAGCCCGTCCATGAAGTTGACGAGATTGACGAACCAGATGCCAGCCAGCAGCGCGAGTGCGAATTGCAGCGGCCACGGCACGAAGTCCGGCCAGATGAGCACGGCAGGCGCGGCCCCCGCCAGGACGGCGGCCACGGCCACGGCCTGCCCGGCAAGACGCGGCGCAGGCGAAAGCGGATGGATGTCGTCGATCCCGCCCACCAGTCCGAGCAGCACGGCGCAGACGGCGACGATGGCAAAGCCACCCGATGCCGCCCCGGTGAAGGCCAGTGCGAGGGCCGTTACCGCCAGCGTCGCGCCGATCACGGCGATGCCGCCGCCCTGCGGGGTCGGTTCCCGGTGCGAGGAGCGGGCATTGGGACGGGCCAGCGCATAGAGCCGCAGCCAGGGCCTCAACAGCAGAATGAGGACGGCGCAGGACAAGGCCGCGATTACGAACACCGCGAGTGGGACGAGAACGGAGGTCAGGATCGTGTCACCTTCTGCCGGTCGATGCGCCGTGTCGTGCATGGACGGCTTGCGCGATCAAGCGAAAAAGCTCAATCGCGCGGCGGATAGACGTGACGGTTGCCCTGGCGTGCGAGGAAGCCGCGTGGATAGACGGCCTTGAGGTCCGCCTCGATCCGGTCGAGAGCCGCATCGTCGCGCAAGGGGTGGTGGTGAAACACGGCCAGTTCGTCGGCACGCGCCGCGCGCATCAGCTCGACGCCGGCTTCCCAGGTCGAATGGCCCCATCCCTTGCAGGGCATGTAGTCGGCGGCGGTGAACATCGCGTCATAGACGACAAGGTCGGCGCCTCGCACGAACTCGACGAGGGCCGGCGCAGGCCAGGGCTGGGTGTGTTCGTTGTCGCTGAGATAGCAGACCGAACGGCCCGCATGGTCGAAGCGATAGCCCACGGCCCCGGAGGGGTGATTGAGCGGAACCGTCCGAACCTCGATCCCATCTGGGAAATGCAGGGTGTCCCCCGCCCGAAAGCCGTGATGGATGATCGGGACAAGCAGGTCCGTCAGCCGGATCGGAAAAATCGGGGGGGAGAACACACGTTCCAGCGCGGCCTCGGCGGTCGCACCGTCGAGATTGCCGCAATACAGGTGGAGTTCGCGCAGGAGGCGCGCGGCCGGCCTGAAAAAGGGCAAGCCCTGAATGTGGTCGAGATGCAGATGGCTGAACAGGATGTCGACCCGCTCGGGAACGGTTTCGGCGAGCGCGACACCAAGCGGGGCGATGCCCGAGCCTGCGTCGATGATGAAAAGCCGCTCCCCGAGCCTGATCTCCACGCATGGCGTATGGCCGCCATAGGCCGCGTAGCGCGGGCCTGTCGTCGGGGTCGAGCCCCGGACGCCCCAGAAACGCAGGGACAGGGCGCCATCGCGCTCCATGATCGCCTCCGTCATCTTCGCCCCTTGCACGCCTGCAGCATATCAGCCCCAATCTAGCAAACTATCGCAACGTCAAGACCCTTCACGTGCGATGACGCACATGCCAGCCCGGCGTGCCGGCCGGGATGCGGGGCAGGCAAGCCGGAATGCAACCCGCGTCATGATCCGCGAGCCTCGCGCAGGACATTCCCCTCGATCACGAGGCGCGGACCGTCCAGACCGAATTCCTGCGCGGGGTCGAGCCCCCAGATGATGCGCGTGCCGGGCAATCCGGCATGGAGCGAGCTCGCCAGATTCTGCAGGTCCGACGGGCCGAGATCGGCGGGCACGCGTCCGAAAACAAGAACGGGCGGGCGCCTCATCAGACACCGGCCGAGATCGATGCGCCAGGCGAGTGCCGTTGAAGACGACTCCGTGCGGCCGAGCGGCGGCGCATCGAGGCCGAGATCCAGCACGGCATCGCGCAGGCCATGGCGATCGATGATGTCGGTGAGGAAGGCCAGCGCGCGGGTGCCGGCGCCGGCAAGATCATAGGCGATGCGCCCGAACAACAGATTGTCGGCCAGACTTGCGGGCCGGCAAACGCGGTCGGGGTCGTAGAGGTCAATGGCGGGGCGCAAGGGAGGAGGCAGCAGGCTCGCGAAGGTGCGCCGCGCCTGAACGAGACGTTCCTCGAGCGCCGCGTCGATCAGGCCGAGCCGATGGCGGCTCTCGACATAGCCGAGCGTCAGCCCGATGAGCCGGTCGCGGTCGCGCTGGCCCTCGCCGCCGCGGCGACGCTGGCGCCCCCGCCCGGCAATGGCCGCGAAGTCGTCGCGCTGGTCGGCGGGGAAGAAGGCGAACCGGGCAAAGAGGGGGTGGTCGTCAGGAATGCCGGCGAACATCTCAAGCGTCGCCTCGGCAATGTCGTGCCCCTTGTCGACGAAGGTTTGCGTCAGATCCTCCGCTTCCAGCACGGCCCGGAAGAACGGATGGCGGGCGAGGCTGCCGGCGGCAAACGTATCGCCCACCGGCTCGCCGAACAGGATATTCTCGGCAATCGTGGCATGCCGGTTGAACCGGGCGGGGTCGAAGGGATCGACGGCTCCTGCCAGCCCCAGCCCGGTCAGGCCTTGCCCGGTCAGGCCTTGCCCGGTCAGCCCCTGCCCGGCAATGGCCTCACGGATCTCGCGGCGTAACGGCACGATAGCGTCGGTCAGGCGACGGTGGCGATCTCCGTTCAGAGACGAGGCAAGCGCACGGGCGAAGGTGTGGTCCGAGAGCCCGGTCAGGGCAAGAACCGTTCGTTGGGCAGCGCGGTCATCGGCAAGCCCGGCGGGGGCGCCGTGGAGCAGGTTGTCGGCGAGACTGCCGGGCAGGAGCAGCGGGGCGCGCGCCACATAGCCGATGGCGGCAGCGCGCGTCTCAAGCGGCAATGCGGCCGGATCGAACCCGCCCAGGCTGACCGTGTCGGGAGCCAACGGCCGCAATCCGGCCCATGTGGCTGCAACAAGTTCGGTGCCGTCGGCATCGGTCGACACGAGCGTCAGATCGGAAAGGCCGGCAATATCGAGCGCGGGCACATCGACCCGGATCAGCCGCTCAGGATCGCTCAGCCGCATCGCGGGCGCTGTCAGAAGCGTGGCGCCACGACCCATCGTACCGATGTCCGGCGTGCCGGCGGCCGGAACTGGGCCCTTGACGAGCCTCAACGCAGCAAAGATGCCCGCCAGTTCCTGCGCATGGATACGTCCTGCCAGAAGTCGTTCGCGGCTTGCGGCGATCACGAGGGTGGCACCAGCAAAAAGGCCTGCCGCCACCATCGCCGTGATCCAGTCGGCCGGCGAAAGCGGAATCCGGGCCAAAGCCGGTGCCAGCGCCACGATTGCTGGCCCGGCGAGAAACAGGATGAGCCGGACGAGATCGAGAACCAGCAGGAGAAAAGCCGGCTTGCCGGCGAGGGCGGGCGGCGCGAGGCCTGCCAGTGCCAGGCGCTCGGCCGCCACCGCGCCGTGCGCCCGCAGGAAGGGCCAGCGGACCAGCCTGTCGTGCAAGCGGCGGGCGAGCGCATCGTCCAGCCGCTCCTGGCGCGTGCGCGCCGCGTCGCGGATGTTTCGTCCCGCGACATCGCCTGCAACCAGCAAGGCGGCCACCAGCAGCGCCGCCGGCACGAGCCAGACGGACAGGACAAGCAGGGCGAGCAGGGCCGTGAATGCCGTTGCCCCCGCCAGGGCGGGCATCGCAACCCCGCCGCGCAAGGCCGGGCGCAAGGCTGCCATGGCAGCCACCGCGCGTGCCGCGAAGCCCTGCAGATCCACATCCGCCCGCGGCTCGGCGCGCAGCAACAGGTTGCCGAGGCGATCCGAGAGATCGCCGAGCACGCGGCTGGCACGGCTGCTCTGGAAGGCCAGGACCGCCGCTCCGATCAGGACCGTCACCGTGAGACACAGGATCAGCAGCCCGATTGCCAGCTCGATGAAGCTGGTGCGCGCGAGGCTCCAGCCGGGCAAGGCAATCCATGGCCCATCCGCCCCGGCCCAGGCGGGCAGGTGCATCGCGATGCGAAGCAAGGGCGGGGGCACAGCCTGCACCGGCATGGCAAGGAAGGCCACGAGATCGTGGAAGACGAGGAAGGCCACGGCAAGCGGCAAGGCCAGCAGCAGTGAAAGCACGCCGATGACACCAT
>JBIPLL010000704.1:0-2717 GCA_044368425.1 Beijerinckiaceae bacterium | reverse complement strand
TGTGCGTTTTGATTGTCTCGATCATGTCGATCGCTCCGGCAAAGTTTTGAATTCCAGTTTCGTGTTCTGGACTCCATAACGCATAGACCGGCCGATCGGATCAAAGATTCTGAGATTATTTTTTTTCAGCACTCTCGGCGGCGACTCGTTTTTCAAACAAATACCGCGATTCCCCGTCGTCGAAATTGTTCAGCGTCTGCGTGCATTTGTAGCCGTTCTTGCGCATCACGCACTGCATGGACACGAGACGTTCCGGAACCAGGCAGGTGAGTGTATCGATCAACGGTTCGCCGATGGCTTTCTTGGCCACGTTGGCGATCTCAGCGACTTCCCCAAACCTTTCCAGCAGACACGAACCGACGCCCATGCTCTGATAAAACGGCCGCGTCACCAGTCGCCGCAATTCCAGATCTGTTTCCTGCAGTTGGAAGACTGCGAATCCGACGATCAGCGCTGCGAATGTTTTCGACTCGCATGCGACCAGAATTCCAGCCCCGTGCGCTGTCGTCTCTCGCTGCCAGTCCGCTGGCGTCCATGGAATCTGGAAAGCGCAGTCATCGAGACGCGCCAGGCTTATCCTGTCGGACATTTTGACTCTACGAATGTGCGGCGTCATTTCCCATTCCTCGCCCCTCGATTTCATTCTGGTTGTGCCTCAATCATTTCGTCAAACGAATTGTAAACCGGCGCGGCCAGGTCCAGCCCGTCCGGCGTGTAGATTCCCAGTCGTTCAGCAAACTGCATGGAATCGCTTTGGCATTCTGTCTTTTCCAACAGGATCAACGCCCCGGCGCAGTGCTGGCTTTCTTGAACAACGATGCGATCACAATTGCCATCTTCGTCCTCATGATCGACCGTCGTTTTGTGGCATGCGAACGTGCGCCGCACCAGTGCATTTTCAATTTCCCTGACGCGACTCTTTCTGAGATACGCTGGAACGTCGGACCGAAACGGACAATTGGTGCATGGTGTTTTCATATCGAACCGCATCGCGTGTTTCCCCTACTTCAAATTGCCGTGAATGATCTCGCTGATAACGTCCTGCAGATCACTTACGCGAATCCATTCACCATCGCACGACTCTTGCATTTCGTCGCCGATTCCGGCGTCGCATTCGTCCTGCTTGTCGTAGCGTGTCAGGCCATTGAGTGCGTCGATGATTGAACCGGTTGGCACACTCTCACCATGGATCAGGTGATCGGCGTCCGCCAGTCGGATATCGGTGTCCTCGCAGAACGTGATATAGTCGCTGCGACCGCCCCCGGTGCACTGAAACGTCGCGCTGTCGGTCATGGCAAACGACACACCGAACTCTTTGAAATGGACATTGTTCGGCCGTCGCACGACGGCAAACAAAACGTTACACGGATAACGTCCAAGGATTTTCGTGACGTGGAAAAAAGCGTCCGGATCTTCGGCCAGAATTTCATCGGCCCGATATGTTCGATCGATCAAGAAACGATCTGACGGAAAGTCCTTGTCAGTTCCAAAATACTGCATGTGACTGACCCCTCTGAATTTTGGTGATACTCGGCGTTTTAGCGGCTGCGGAATTCGATCAGCGTACGGCCACGCTCAAGGCGCTTTGGCTTCGTGCGTCGCCATTGCACTGCTACCAGTGGCAAACCTGTTTCGTGCGGCTCAATGACTTCGAGATACTTGGCGCCGGTGCCCCGTGCGAGTTGCGCCGTGTTGGTGATCTGCATGCCTGGATTGTAAGGAACTGTGTTCATCGCTCGCCCCCGGTTGTGTTGTTGAAAGAAGACGGGCAGACGTTTCCGCCTGCCCGCCGTGTTATCCGTTGGCCGTCCGGCCGTGTTACATCATCGCGGATTCCAGGTCAGCCCCGGCGAACAAGCTGCCCGCCGCGTTGATGGCTTCCCGGCCCAGTTGCGTCATGACGTCCTGCAGATCCTTGCGGACTTCGTCCAGAGACTCTGCCAGCAGTCCTTCGTAGCGCTGTGTCTGCTCCAGCAGCGACTCGACTTCCGCCTTGCGGTTGCGTCGTCCGGCCTTGCCCAGACCATCGGCGATCTCGGTCTTCATTTCCGCGATACGCTCTGCCATTCGTTCCCGAATCGCATGGTGCACGCTTCGCAGCGTGTTGTCTGTTGACGCCACGTCGATGCGGTGGACGATAGTGCGACCACCTACGCCGCACGCTTCGAACGCTTGAGCAATTCGCTCGAATCGTTCTGCTCGATAGTTTGGCAGGAAGTAGACGCCCCCCATTGGACGCAAGTGATATCCGTCGTTGCACTCGATGGATTTTGCCAGCGCCATTCCGATGGCGTTAGCGGCACAAAGATTCAACTCGACTTCGAACCCTGCGATCAACAGGCTTTCGACTTCGCGGTCACTGGTTCCGTCGACGTGGAACGCTCGGCATTGTTCGACCGTGCGATCGTCGTCGTTGACGATCATATAGGCCACCTGTGAGTAGGTGTTTTCGAACTCGCCACGTGTGATCAGTTCGACCGTGACGCCGTTGCCGTCCTTCAGTTTTTCGACGCGGTATTTCTCGCCCCGGAAGTGCTTGACGCATGCCTGTTTGGCTGCGGCGAACGCTGTCCGTTCGTGCGGCAGAACGTCTTCGTGTCCGATCGCGGCCAGTCGTGACTGCAGCGCCACGCGGTCCGTTTCAACCGCGACGTTCCAGAAAACTACAGAGCCAGCGATGTTCATGTTTGCGTGTTGCATAATCGTTTTCCCCTCAG
>JBIPLL010000213.1:0-5487 GCA_044368425.1 Beijerinckiaceae bacterium | reverse complement strand
TCGCAATCCCCGCGCAGCACATCAGCGTTTTCATATTGACGGTTGACAGCCGATATTAACGAAAATACGATTTTGAGGCCCGCAATTTCGTCACAGAACCGATGGCAGCGTCCTGCATGTCAGGCCGGCGCGGCCAAAGCCGGCACAGCTCAAGCCTGCGCACGTATGGCGTATCTTTTCGGATGAAGGGGGAGGCCTTGCAACGCAAAAAGATCGACCCCGAGTAAACCTCGTCATCTTGAAGCCTGCAACTGACAATAACAATGGAGGGAAGAATGCAGCTTACGCGGAAGTCGCTTTTGCTTGGCCTTGCAACCATGGCAGTGGCCAGTTTCGGGCTCTCGATGCCCGGTCAGGCCGATGAAATCGACGATATCATCAAGAAGGGCTCGATCACGATCGCGGTCCAGACCGATCTGCCGCCCTATGGTCGCCTGAGTGCGGCCAACAAGCCGGAAGGCTTCGACGTCGACGTGGCGGAGAAGCTTGCCAAGGATCTTGGCGTCAAGCTCGACCTGATCGTGATCACCGCGCCGGCCTTCATCCCGACCCTGCAGACCAAGAAGGCCGACCTGGTCATTGCAACCAAGGGCCCGTCGCCCCAGCGCTCGGCCGCCGTCGCCTTCTCGATTCCCTATGTCGGCTTCAACAATACGATGGTCGGCAAGAAGACCACCGTTGCCACGAAGCTCGAGGACATCGCCAAGTTGCGCGTCGGCGTCGCACGCGGTGCCTTGACCGACGACATCCTCAGCGCCATCGCCCCCAAGGGCACGAACATCATGCGCTTCGAGGATGACGCGTCAGTCCAGCAGGCCCTGATCTCGGGCCAGATCGACCTGACGACCACGGGCGAAGGGGTGGTCAAGACGATCATCAATCAGAACCCGAATGCCAATCTCGAGATCAAGTTCACGACGTTCACGCAGCATGGCTCGATCGCGATGCGGCGCGGCCAGCCCGAATTGCTGCGCTGGACGAACACGTGGCTGATGTGGGTGAAGAACACCGGTTGGCTCGAGGCGACGCACCAGAAGTGGCTCGGCGTGCCGATGCCGGCCCTGACCGTCTACTGACTTCGAAGCTTCGCGGAAGGAGCCGCAAGCTCCTTCCGCGTCCCACGGCCGATCACCGTGACCAGCTTGCGAGGCGTCAGGGGCTATGGATTACGAGTTCCAGTTCAGTCCGGTCCTGAGAAATCTGGACATGATGTTCAGCGGGGCCCTGCTGACGATCGCGCTGGCGGCCGTCGCCATCGTGAGCGCGACCGTGCTCGGCACGATCATGGCAATCGGACAGCTCGGCCGGTCGCGGATCATCCGCTCGGTCATCGGGTGGTATGTCGAGATCATCCGCAACACGCCCTTCATCGTGCAGCTCTTCTTCATCGTCTTTGGCCTTCCGACGATGGGGCTCCAGGTCGGCCTGCTCGAGGCGGCCATCCTCGCGCTTGTGATCAACCTGTCCGGCTATACGACGGAGATCGTCCGCGCCGGGCTTGAGGCGACCCATCCCAGCCAGCTTGAGGCAGGCTATTCGCTCGGCCTGAAGCGCTGGCAGGTCTATGGCTATGTCGTCGTTCCACCAGCCATCGAGAAGGTCTATCCGGCCCTGTGCAGCCAGTTCGTGCTGGCGATGCTGGGGACCAGTATCGTCTCCCAGATCTCGGTCGAGGAGCTGACCGGTATCGCCAGCCTGATCTCGGCGCGCTCCTATCGCGCCTTCGAGACCTATATCGTGCTGGCCGGCTTCTATATCGGCCTGACATTCCTGTTCCGGTTGGCCTTCTACATCATCGGCCGGATCGCTTTTCCCTGGCGCAGGGCGTGAGGCGGCCATGTATCGAGCACTCGGACCCAACGACGCCTGGCTCCTGCTGACCGCTGCCGGCTGGACGATCTACATTTCCTTCATCGCCTTCCTGTTCGGCGGCCTGCTGGGCTTCCTGATCGCCCTGCTGCGGACGGCGCGCAATCCGCTGCTGCGCCTGCCGGCCATTGCCTATATCCAGATGATGCAGGCAGTGCCGCTGATCATCCTGCTGCTGCTGTTCTATTACGGGCTGAGCGCCGTAGGATTCCGGCTGAGCCGCGTGGAATCGGCGGGCGTCGCGCTGAGCCTGTTCACCGCCGCCTTCCTCGGCGAGATCTGGCGCGGCAGCATCCAGTCGGTGCCCAAGGCGCAGTGGCAGGCGGCGGAGGCTCTGGGCCTGAGCAGCACGGCCCGCCTGCTTTACGTCATCCTTCCGCAGGCCTTGCGGATCTCGCTTCCCCCGACAGTCGGCTTCCTCGTGCAGCTGATCAAGGGGACCTCGCTCGTCTCGATCCTGGGCATCGTCGAACTGACGCGGGCCGGCCAGATGATCAACAATGCCACCTTCAAGCCGTTCCTCGTCTTCGGCGCCGTCGGGGCCTTGTATTTCGCCATCTGCTTCCCGCTCTCGAAGTTCAGCCGATACCTTGAAAGGAAGCTCAATGTCGGTCGTCGCACTGTCCAGGGTATGTAAGAGCTTCGGCCCGCTGCAGGTCCTGAACGACGTCTCCTTCTCGGTCGACAAGGGGCGGGTCTTTGCCCTGCTCGGGCGCAGCGGCTCCGGCAAGAGCACGCTCCTGCGCTGCATCAACGGGCTCGAGCCCTTCGACAGCGGCGAGATCACGGTCGTGGGCCACAAGGTCACGCGCGAGCCGCGCGATCTGCTCGAGCTGCGCAAGGATGTCGGCATCGTCTTCCAGAGCTACAACCTGTTTCCGCACCTGACTGTCGAGCGCAACATCACGCTTGCGCTCCAGCTCGTGCGCAAGATGCGCAAGCCGCAAATGCGCGAGATTGCTGCAGAGGTGCTCGCCAAGGTGGGCCTGAGCGAGAAGGCGCAGGCCTACCCCGACCAGCTTTCTGGTGGCCAGCAACAGCGCGCGGCCATCGCCCGCTCGCTCGCCATGGCGCCGCAGGTGATGCTGTTCGACGAGGTTACCTCCGCCCTCGACCCCGAACTGACGGGCGAGGTTCTCGCCGTCATGAGCAGCCTCGCACAGGCCGGCATGACGATGATCATCGTGACGCACGAAATGGAATTCGCCCGCCAGCTCGCCGATACGGTCGTCTTCATGCATCAGGGCCGTGTCTGGGAGCAGGGGGCGCCCAAGGACATGATGCGGTCGCCGGGAACGCCCGAATTCGCGAAATTCCTGGGCCAATCCGGCAAATGAAATCGAGGACGTGAACATGTCGGTGACGAAGAAATTCGGCTTTGGCGAGCGCCCGAACACGGGCCGCAAGGCCGAGGTGTTCTCCGGGCGCCGCTCCGTTGCGTCCACCTGGGTCGAGGTTCCCAGCCGCGATTGCCTGCCGACGGCCTGGGCCTATTCCGACCGCATCGCCTATCGGTCCGGCGACACGGTCATCCTGTTCGTCTCCACGAACCTGCCGCGCGTCGATCTGCGCATCTTTCGCGAGGCCCGCGAGCCCGTCCTCGTTCACGAGGCGCTGGGGCTCGCACCTGGCTTCCAGGAGACGCCGGCCGACTCCTACATGAATGGCTGCCACTGGGCGCAAAGCTGCTCCTGGTCCACCCCGGCCGATCTACCGTCCGGCGGCTATCTGGTCGAGATCCGCAATCCCGACGACCCGCACGCGGCTCCGATTGGCCATCATCTCGTTCTGGTCAGGGACCGTAGCGAGACGAGCCGGCGCCTTGCACTCGTGGCGGCCACCGCCACCTGGCGCGCCTATAACGATTTCGGTGGCGCCAATCATTATCGCGGCATCCACCCTGACTACACGCAGGGCGCCTCGCCGATCCTGGCGCTGCACCGGCCCTGGTCGCGCGGGCAGATCTGGCTGCCGGACGACGCACCGCGCCTCGCCTCGGCGGATCGCCCCCGCAGGCCCCGGCCGGCCCGCTACGAAGCCTTCGAATATGCCCATGCCAATGGCTTTTCCCGCAATTACGGCGCCTCCGGCTGGGCAAGCTTCGAGCGGCTCTTCGTTCTCTGGGCGCAGGAGAACGGCTACGATCTCGACATCCTCTGCCAGGAGGAGCTGCACGCCGATCCGACCGTGCTCGACGGCTACCCCTGCGTCGCCTTCGTGGGTCATTGCGAATACTGGTCGCGCGAGATGCGCGACACGGTGCACCGCTTCCTCGACAGGGGCGGCCATGTCGCCCGCTTTGCCGGCAATTTCCTCTGGCAGATCCGCCTTGAGGAGGAGAAGGGGCGGCAGGTCTGCTACAAGTACAATGCGCGCAAGCTCGACCCGGTGGCGGACGAGAAGCGATACGATGTCCTGACCAGCGCCTGGGAGGACCCGCTCGTGAATTGGCCCGGCGCAGCGACCTTCGGCGTCAATGCCTTGCGCGGCATCTATGCCGGGGGCCTTGGCGCCATGGCGCCGCGTGCCGCGCGCGGCTTCACCGTCTTCCGCCCCGATCACTGGGCCTTCGGTCGCACGGGTCTGGGCTATGCGGAGATGTTCGGCGACGAGCACAACATCTTCGCCTACGAGGTCGACGGACTGAACTACACGTTCCGGGACGGTCTGCCTGAGCCCCTGGGCGACGATGGCGCCCCCGACGGCCTGCAGATCCTCGCCATGGGCTGGGCGACGCTCGCCGAATCGGGCCTGCCCGAACACCGCTATGCCCATGCCATCGGCGCCACCGACGCCGTGCTGCGCGCCTCGATCCTTGAAGGCAAGACGGACGAGGAGACGGTGGCCCGCCACAGCCGCGGCAGCGGCATGGTCGTCCATTGCCGCATCGGCAATGGCGAAGTCTTCACGGCGGGAACCTGCGAATGGGTATCCGGCCTGAAGGGCGACGACTTCTATACGGCGACGATCACCCGAAACGTGCTGGATCGTTTCCTGGGGCGTGCTTCCGCCTGACGACGGTCCCGGGTTGCAAGGGTCCCGGGTTGCAAGCGCGGGACCGTGGCGTTCGAAAGACCGCAGCGCGCTGCCGGCCGGCTCATGCCGGCAGGACGATCACCTTGGTCTTGACCGCCGTGCGGTCATACAGGTGGATCATGTCCTGCGTCAGCAGCCCGGTGCAGCCGCTGGTCAGGTTCGTCCCGATCGTTTCGGGGTCGCTGCTCGCATAGATCGTATAGAGCGTATAGGCGCCGTTCTGGTACAGATAGAGCGTGCGTGCGCCGAGCGGGTTTTCCGGGCCTCCCGGCATGCCGCCCGCATATTTGGCAACCTCCGGCTGGCGCTTGATCATCTCCCGGGGAGGGGTCCAGGTCGGCCATTCCCCCTTGCGCCCCACATAGGCCTCGCCATGCCACAGGAAGCCCTCGCGCCCGACATTGGCGCCATAGCGCGTGGCCTTCCCCTCGCCCTCGACGCGATAGACATAATAATTGCCGGGATCGACGATGATCGTGCCGGGCGTCTCGTTGCCGTCATAGCTCACGACGCGGCGGTAATATTTCGGGTCGACCTTGCTGATATCGGCGGCCGGGATCGGGAACTTCTTGTCCTCGACCG
>JBIPLL010000181.1:0-5946 GCA_044368425.1 Beijerinckiaceae bacterium | reverse complement strand
CATGGCCTCCGCCTGCATCCGGCTCATGCCGTCGGTGACGCAGCCGGCGAGCCCGAGCGCGCCAAGGCTCGCAATCGAGCCGCTCAGGAAGGAGCGTCGCGTCAGCGGCGCCCGCCGGAATCCCACCATCTCCGTCTCGCCCACCGCACGGTTGCGGATCTTCTCGCCGTTCATGCTCATGCCTCGGAAACTTTCCGTCCTGGAGCCCGACCCGAAACCCCGGCCTGTGCCCGCTGAATGTCGATGGCTCCGACAGTGCCGCCACACGGCGATAATGGCAAGTCGCGCGCAGGCAATGTCGCGATTGCGGCCTGGCCCGCAATCGGCCCGGAAGGCACCGTCTGTGGGATGGCAGACGGGCGATGGGCATCCGGGCCATGTCGCAACTTGCCCGATGCGCGGGTTGCGCAGCTTTGGTTCTACAAATCGCGGATTGCATTCGGCGCGACGCTCGCGTCACTATGTACCCCAGCGTCATCGCAGCTCGATGACGCGCTGGTGGCGGGCCAGCGGCAATACCGAATCGGAGAGAAGCCTGTGTCGCACGCAAAAATGATGACAACCGTTCTTGCAGCGCTGTGTTTCTCGCTTCCCGTGGCGGCGGCGGATATTGCGGTCCCCGCGCCAAGCCAGCCTGCCCCCGCTTTCGCGCCGGGATGGACCTTCCGTGTGACGCCCTATGGTTGGCTCACCTCGCTCAATGGCACCCAGGTCGTGCGCGGCCGCGGCGTGGATATCGATGCAAGCTTCATCGACATCGTCGAGAGCACCATCGGCGACGGCGGCTCACTGATCGCGCTGTCGGCCAACCTGGAGGCGCGCCATGGTCGCTTTGCGCTCCTCGGCGACATCATCGCCGAACAGATCACCATTTCCAGGTCGGGCATGAAATCGAGGACGCCCCAGCCCGGCGTTGCGGGCGCGGTCGGCGCGGCCGTGGATCTCCAGTTCCAGATGGCGATCGTGGAAGCTGGCGCAGCCTACGAGATCGTCAGGATCGGGTCTGTTGCCTTCGATGTGCTGGCCGGTGGACGCTACTGGTATCAGAAGGTTGATCTCGGCGTGGATCTCGCCGGGACGGTCGATCTCAACGGTCTGGTCATCGGCGCGGGAAGCGCGATTGCGCGTTCCGGCTCCATCGATTGGGTCGATGCCTTTGCCGGCGTGCGGGCACGCATTGCGCTGGCGCCGAACCACAATCTGGAACTGCGCGGTGACATCGGTGCCGGCGGCAGCGATTTCACATGGCAAGCACTGGCGGCATATACTTACGACTTCAAGACAAAGAACAACGTCACATATTCTGCCTTGCTGGGATATAAAGCCCTGTATGTCGATTATACGAGGGGAGAAGGTTCGAACCGTTACGGATTCGACATGTTGCAGCATGGCCCGGTCGTTGGCATGAGCGTTCGGTTCTGAGCGCATCTGCCGGGCTGCCGGAATTGACCTCGGTGGTGCCTGGTCGTGCAGGCACCTCAACTCTTCGGGAGCCCCACGGGGAACGGCACACATACATGTTGTCTCGCGTCCGGATGCAGTTCGGAATTTGCATTTGATCTGGCTCAAGGACGCAATAAAAGTATAAAAATAGTACTGATACAGCAAAAAATGTGTATTATGCTAGAGACCCGTGCATCAAGTATCTATGCTGGGTCAAGACGTCTTGCGCTGAGGACGTTCCGGCAGGTGTTGCCGCCAGCTTTTTCGAAACACGGGCTTCGAAAACAAGGAACGAACGGCATGATGACAGCTAGAATAGGGCAATGCCTTGCCGTCGGGCTTGCGGTGCAAGCGGCTCCGGCATTGGCGCAGCAGGCGCCATATCCGCTCGATCGCACCTCTCTGCCCATCGCCGAGCCGGCGCGACCTTCCTACAATGAGATCGACGCTCGCAACGTGACACCTCCGCCGCGTTTCGAGGTCAAGGCTCCGGCTGGCGCCCCCAACGTCGTCATCGTCCTGATCGACGATCTTGGTTTTGGTGTTCCAAGCACGTTTGGCGGTCCCGTCTCGACATCGACGCTGGATCAGCTGGCCGAAGGCGGGCTGCGCTTCAACAATTTCCACACGACTGCCCTGTGCTCTCCCACGAGAGCCGCACTCAAGTCGGGCCGGAACCATCATGCGGTCAATATGGGCTTCATCACGGAACTGGCGACCGCCTTTCCGGGCAGTACCGGCCAGGTTCCGGGTGCGGCTGCACCTCTGGCGGAAATCCTGCGGCTCAACGGCTACGCGACGGCAGCCTTTGGCAAGTGGCATGAGACCGCAGCCTGGGAGACAAGCGTCGCTGGCCCCTTCGACCGCTGGCCGACGCGGCAGGGCTTCGACAAGTTCTACGGTTTCCTGGGCGGCGAAACCAACCAGTGGGCTCCCTTCCTCTATGATGGAACGGCGGTCGTCGAGCTGCCCAGCGACCCCGACTATCATCTGATGACGGACATGACGGAAAAGGCGCGGGCCTGGATCAAGCACCAGAAGGCCCTGACGCCCGACCGTCCCGCCTTCGTCTATTTCGCGCCCGGCGCTGTTCATGCGCCCCACCATGTTCCGAAGGCCTGGATCGAACGCTGGAAGGGGAAATTCGACCAGGGCTGGGACAAGCTGCGCGAGGAGACGCTGGCCCGCCAGATTGCCAGAGGCGTGGTCCCTGCCGGAACGAAGCTGGCGCCGAAGCCGCCCGCAATCAGGGATTGGGACGCGCTGTCAGCCGACGAAAAGCGCCTTTTTTCACGACAGGCTGAGGTATTTGCTGCCTTCGTCGAGTATACCGACGCAGAAGTTGGCCGGATGATCAAGGCGTTTGACGAGATAGGCCAGGCAGACAATACGATCGTCTTCTACATCGCAGGCGACAACGGAACCAGCGGTGAGGGCGGACCAAACGGTCTGTTCAATGAAAACACATACTTCAATGCGATCCCTGAGAAGCTTGAGGATATGCTCAAGTATATCGACAAGTGGGGTGATGCCGACACCTATCCGCATATGGCTTCCGGCTGGGCCATTGCCTTCAACACGCCCTTCTCATGGCTGAAGCAGCTACCGTCCGATTTCGGCGGCACGCGGAACGGAACGGTGGTGTCGTGGCCCAAGGGCATCAAGGCGCGCAACGAGATCCGTTCGCAGTTCAGCCATGTGATCGACGTGGCCCCGACGATCCTTCAGGCCATCGGACTGCCTGAGCCGAAATCGGTCAACGGCGTTCCCCAGATCCCGATGCAGGGCACGAGCCTTGTCTATGCCTTCGAAGATGCCGGGGCTGTTGAGCGCCATACCACGCAATATTTCGAGATCGCCGGAAACCGCGCCATCTATCATGACGGCTGGTTTGCCCGCACGATCCACAAGGCACCGTGGGAAGCCCAACCCCGCCGCAGGCTCGCAGACAATTCCGCGTGGGAATTGTTCAACACCCGTGCGGACTTCAGCCTGGCCAACAACCTGGCGGGGACGAACCCCTCGAAGCTCGAGCAAATGCAGGCCTTGTTCCTGGAGGAAGCTCGCAAATATGGCGTGCTGCCGATGGATGACCGGACGCTTGAGCGCTTCGACCCCGTTGCGGCCGGGCGCCCCGATCTGATGGGTTCCCGCAAGACGCTGAACCTGTCCGAAGGCATGGTCGGCATGCAAGAGGGTACCTTCGTCAACGTGAAGAACCGTTCGAAGACAATTACGGCCGAAGTGGTCGTACCGCAGGGAGGCGGCAACGGCACGCTGATCGCCCAGGGCGGGCGTTTCGGTGGCTGGTCGCTCTATGTCAGGGAGGGCGTCCTCGCCTATGACTATAATTATCTGGGGCTGAACCGTACCTCGATCGCAAGTTCCGCCAAGCTCGCCCCCGGCAAGGCGGACATCCGCTTCCAGTTCGACTATGAGGGCGGTGGGCGCGGCAAGGGCGGAATGGCGACGCTTTTCGTCAATGGCGGCAAGGTGGCCGAGGGCCGAATTCCGGCCACGCAGCCCAACATGTTCTCCGGAGACGATACCGCCGATATCGGCATCGACCTGGGGACGCCGGTGGTCGAGGCGATCGGTGCCGAGGCCCGTTCCCGGTTCACAGGACGCATCCCGAGGCTGACTATCAGCGTCGAGGATGTGAAGTAGCAGACCCGATCGCTCCTTCGGCAATGCCGAAGGAGCCTTTCGTCGTCAGATACTGAGTATTGGCGGCACGTTGACCCAAACGGGCAGGCCAGTTCCGGTTGATGCGATGCTTCAGGTTCAAGCGTGAGACAGCCCATGTCCCGGACATCCGCACCCCAAACCCCGCGTGACGAGCCAGGCCAGGGCACCGGGCGACCGGCGCTGCGTCGGGGACCGGGCCGCCATGTCCTGCTGGCCCTCGCCGTGGTCCTGACCATGGTCGGTGCGGGATGCGGATCAAGGCCGGAGACGGGCTTCCTCACCCCCGTGGCCAACATTGCGCCCGACGCGACGCGGCACACCATTCTTGTTGCGACGACGCGCAAGCGCGACGACCGCCCCGGAACGCTGTTCGGCGGGGAGCGCGGAAAGCCGCTGGATTATGCGAAGCTGGAGGTCTCCGTACCGAAAGATCACAAGCCCGGCGACGTTGAGTGGGCCTCCACCCCGCCGGGCAATCCGGCGACGGATTTCGTCGTCAGCCAGGCGTCCTATCTGGATGGCGAGAAGGACTTCGTCAGGTCGTTGAATGCCCAGCTTGCAACGCGCAAGCCCGGCAATCGCAAGGTTCTCGTCTTCATCCATGGGTACAATACGATGTTTGCCGAAGGGCTCTATCGTTTTGCCCAGATCGTCCATGATTCGCATTCACCTGCCGTGCCGGTATTGTTTACCTGGGCCTCACGCGGCCAGTTAAGCCAGTATGTCTACGACAATAACAGCGCAACCGCAGCGCGCGATGAACTTGAGAGAACCTTGAGGCTGATTTTTGCCAGTAACGTCGATCAAGTCAACATACTGGCCCATTCGATGGGCAACTGGGTGACGGTCGAAGCGCTGCGTCAGATCAGGATATCCGATCGTCTTCCCGATATCCGCAAGCTCGGTTCCATCGTCCTGGCGGCTCCGGACATCGATGTCGATGTCTTCAAGTCGCAGATGCGGCGGTTCGGAAAGCCGCGCAAGCCGTTCTACGTCGTGCTGTCACAGGATGATCAGGCCTTGCGTGCCTCGCGGTTCATTGCAGGCGGTCAGGAGCGGCTTGGCGCTGGCACCAACACGGCCGAACTGACCGAGCTTGGCGCAGTCGTAATCGACCTCACCGACGTCGACGCAATCGATGCGTCGAACCACGCCAAGTTTGCCCAGCTTGCCGAAATCGCTCCCCAACTCTCCTCCGTGCTGCGGCGCGGGATCAGCCCAACCCCTGCGCGGGATGCCCTGAGCAATACGGTCGAGGCTGGCATCGCCGTGCCGCTGTCAATCCTCGGCGCGCCCGTCAGGATCATCACCGGCCGCTGACGGCCCGCCCGCCGCCAGCCTTCCGCCTGGTGCGTGCAGCCAATCCGGCGACCCATCGTCCGGAACCTTTCGCCCCTGATCCACAAGAATGCCGGCAACAAAAAACCCCGCCAGATCAACGGCGAGGTTCAGGAATGAACTGGCAGACTAGCGAGGATGAGACGGGTACCTGCTATATCATTGTAATCAATATCGATCCTTGAGGCGATACTGATCATGAACCGCATTTCAGTTCACTCATGCAAGTTTATCCTCGTTCGCTGAGGTCGCCTGAAAATGGTCTGAAGCAGTGCCGAACCTTTGGCGCAGACAAGCCCCTGCCCGGCGAGCGCACCCCGTCGGACCGGTTCGTGCGGGGGGCATATTACGCCAGCGGCCTACCTAGGCCGGTCAGTCGTGGGGAAGCGGCGGCATATATGTTCAGCGTCATCCGGACCGTGCAGGACCTGACCGGAGGGCGCTACTATTTCGAGAGCACCTATGCACCAAACGTGG
>JBIPLL010000038.1:0-10943 GCA_044368425.1 Beijerinckiaceae bacterium | reverse complement strand
TCGCATGACCGTTCTCAGCATCCTCAGCGAAAAAGGGCGGGAGGTGGCAACCATCGCCCCCGAGCGCACCATGGCGGAGGCGGCTAGCCTCCTGTCCGAGCGGCGGATCGGCGCACTTGTCGTGACCGGGCCTGCCCGTGACGTCGCCGGCATCCTGTCGGAGCGTGACATCGTGCATGCCATCGCGCGCCAGGGAGCCTCGGCGCTGGGAGAACCGGTCTCGCGCTTCATGACGGCGCGCGTCCAGACCTGCCGCGAGGACACCACTATCGATGCCGTGATGGAACTGATGACGGCCGGCAAGTTCCGGCACATGCCGGTCGTCGATAACGGGCGCCTTTGCGGCATCGTCTCGATCGGGGACATCGTCAAGCGTCGGGTGGCCGAGATCGAGGCGGAGCATCGGGCGCTGCGCGACTATATCGCGATGGCCTGAGACCGGGGCCCCGGTGCGCGGTCAGGACCGGGGCTGACCGGTTTCGAGGAACGACAGCAGGTCCGGCAAGGCGCGCTGGGTCGCCTCCCGACCGAGCGCGATGCTCTCTGCGGCGCGGTGGAATTCGAACAGGCCAATCCGGCCCAGACGCGGCGCGATCATCAGGTCGGGCGGATCGCCCGCGAGGCGCGAGCGGGCAATGCGATCCTGCGTGATGTTGAAGGCCTCGACCATCACGGATGCAAGTCCCGGCGCCCCATTCGGGCGGGTCACGAAACTGCGCAGGCGCTGGGCCGCGCCGCGCATGCCCTCCGCCATGACATTGCCGACGGGCATGGCGGAGGTCACCAGGTCGCGCGCAGAGGCGAGCGCGTCCTCGTGCGGGACATAGGCCTGGATCGTCGTGCCGCGACTGCGGATCTCGCCGTTCAGGTTGACGCAGACGACGGTCTCGGCGCCCAGCGCGCGGGCGGCGGTCACGGGAATCGGATTGACCAGGGCTCCATCCATGAGCCACCGGTTGCCGACGCGCACCGGATCAAGCACGCCCGGCAGCGCATAGGAGGCGCGCATCGCATCGATCAGCGGGCCCGTGCGCAGCCAGACTTCGTGGCCCGATCCGAATTCCGTCGCGATGGCCGCAAAGCGCAGCGGCAGTTCCTCGATCGTGATGCCGGCGAGGTGTGTTTCCAGCAGGCGACGCAGCCTGTCCCCACCGATCAGGCCCGAGCCGCCGAGATGCACGTCGAGCAGGCCCAGAACGCGCCGCTTGGTCAGCGAGAGCGCAAAATCCTCAAGCTCGTCGAGCTTGCCGGCGGCATAGCAGCCGGCCACCAGCGCGCCGATCGAGGTCCCGGCCATGATGCGCGGCTGCACGCCTGCCTCGACCAACGTCCGCATCACGCCGATATGGGCCCAGCCGCGCGCGGCGCCGCCACCAAGCGCCAGCCCGATGCGCGCCTCAGGCCGCTCCTGGGGGAGCACAGGATCAATGCTCGCGGGTTCGGCCGGTTCGTCACGGTGGTCCCACCACATGACCTGCCTCACAAGTTGGCCGGCAGGCAGGGCGAGGTCCTGCCGCCGATGACGGTTCAAGCAGATGACAAACGCCAGTCAGGCGCAACCACGACAGATTTATCCCGTTATCTTATCTGATTCATGAAACGATATTCGCATCCTGATCCTATCAATAGAACGGCTCCTCGTGAACAGGCCGCCCCTCGATGAGCAGGCGCTTGATTGCGGCCCGCCCGTCCGGTGCCACTGCGGCGACGATGCGCGTGAGACGCGCATTGCGGGCATGCTCGATCTGGCGGCCCTCACCCTCGGGCACGAAGTAACTTTCGAGACCATAGGCTACCCGCAGGCTGGTGCATCCCCCCTGCGTCTTGCAACCGCTCGCAGAGGTGACGCGCCCGCGCAGCAGGACGTTCCCGCCATCCGGCGGACGCGCCGCACTGACGGCAACAGGCCGCGCGATCCCTTCCGCGTCCGGGGTAAGCGCGACCCAGACCTCATCGTGGCGCCGAAAGTTGCGCTCGCCGGGCAGCTTCGTCAGGTCGAGCGTGCCGATCTCGTAGCCCAGCACGACGAAGTCGCCGCGAAACAGGTCGCGCGGATCGACCGGAATTGTCACCAGCGTGACCTCGCGCCCCTTCGACAGGATGCCGGCGCGGTCCTGCACCATGAAGAGCACCGCTGCGATCAAGAGCAGAGCCGCCAGCGCGTGAGTCACGAGGGGATGGCGCAGCGGGGCCGGTATCGCGAGCGTGCCGGTCATGCCGTTGTCCTCCGACGGCGCAGAAAGAGCGCGAGAGCGAAGACGCAAGCACCTGCGATGCCGAGGAAAACGGCGTTTCCGAGCAACGATGGCGCCAGCACTGTGAGGATGGAGAGGATGATCCCGGCAAGTGCGATCCAGCCCGAGCGCCGTCGGGCGCGCCTGTCGGATTCGCGTCCCGCCATGACGAGCGCGATGCCGCCGGCCAGCGAGGCGCCGAGGGCCCCGAACGGCCCGAGGCCCGCGCCCAGTATGAAGGTCAGCAGAATCACGAGCAGGACCGCAGTGCCTGCCAGGATGGCCTCGCGCTGTTGCGGTCCGCCGATCGCGCGCAGACCGATGCCGATGGCGCCGGGCAGCAGGCCCAACCACGCCATGAGCGGGATATCGGCGAGGGCAGGGGCCTTGACGATATAGGCTGCCGTGAGGCCGGCGACGCCCAGCCCGACAAATCCGTAATCGCCCATGATCTCACCGAAGCGGCCGAGCGGGCCTGCGCGCCGCTCAAGCTGGAAGCCGAGCCCCGTCGCCAGAACGGCCAGACCGACCCCGGTGATCCAGATCCGGGCGATGCCGCGATCGGCCAGCAAGTTGCCGCCCCACGAGGACATCATCCAGGCTGCTCCGCCCGCCAGCAGGACGAGCGACATCAGCCGGGGCGCGTCCCGCCGGATCGATCCCAGTGCGAGCAGCAACCATACCGGCAGATAGGCAAGATGCGGCCCCTGTCCAAGCTCCTGCGTCACTGCCCAGGTCCAGAAGACCGACGCGACGGTTGCGATGGCAAGAGCACCGGCTGCGTTCGTCAGAAGCCCGGCCGCCAGCGCGCCGGCCGTCCAGAGCGCAAATCCCCCGGCGAAATCGCGCGGCAGATGGTACATCTGGCCCACCAGCGCCACGGCGCCGCCAAAGGCGATGGTGCCGAGAAAGGTGCAGATCTCCGCGATACGGTCTTGCTCGCGCAGGCGGGCGTAACCGCCTGCTCCGAAAAGGCTCGCGATCAGGGCCAGCAGCAGGCCGAGCCGGGCCAGGCGCGGCACCCCGTTCCAGTTGGCGGCCACGAAACTGATCAGCGCTCCGGCCAGCAGAAGCGCTCCGATCACCGCCATCAGGCCGGCCGCGCTCCAGCCGCGTGGAGGCGGACCGAGCGCCGTGCGCAGTTCCGATGCCGCCGGAGCAGAAAGACGCCCCTGGCTTTCCCAGCGGACGATGTCGGCGCTCAGGCGTCGATGATAGGCTGCGTCGAACATGATCGCCCCGTGCACCGCTCGGTTCCTGCAAGGAGAAACCGATACGATGTTAGCATCGGGAGCGTAAACTCTTCATGCAGGATCGAAACGCAGCATGTGGCCGCCGTCCTGCGCCTGCACGACGCGGTAGAAGCAGGAACGGCGCCCGGTATGGCAGCAGCCGCCATCGCCGCCGACGCGGACCTTGATCCAGATCGCATCCTGATCGCAATCGAGCCGCATCTCGACGACGGTCTGGATCTGGCCCGATGTGTCGCCCTTGTGCCAGAGCGACTTGCGCGAGCGCGACCAGTACCAGGCCTCGCCGGTTTCAAGCGTGCGCGCCAGTGCCTCGGCATTCATGTGAGCGACCATCAGCACGTCGCCGTTTTCTGCATCGGTCGCCACGCAGGTGATCAGCCCGTCGGCGCCGAAGCGTGGCGCCAGCCTGCGCCCTTCCTCGAGATCGAGCTTGCTCTGCGCGGGCGCGAATGGCGTGCCGGGTGTCCACATCTGGGGCTCCTGATGGGGCCCGAAACACAAAGGGCTCCCTAGCGGGAGCCCTTGCTGGCGCCCGTCGGCGCCTGTGTCGGACCTTGCGGCCGAAGGGTCAAGAGCCTGAACTCAGCGCCCGGCCCGCAGCATCGTGAAGAAGCGGGCCTGTTCGGCGGCCTCCTCGCGGAAAACGCCGGTAAACTGTGTGGTGAGCGTCGAGGCACCCTGCTTCTGCACGCCGCGCATCGACATGCACATGTGCTCGGCCTCGATCATCACCGCGACGCCGCGCGGCTTCAGCGCGTCGTCGATGGCGTTGACGATCTGCGCCGTCATTGTCTCCTGTGTCTGGAGACGGCGAGAGAAGACGTCGACAACGCGGGCGAGCTTCGACAGGCCGACGACGCCATTCAACGGGTAATAGGCCACATGCGCCTTGCCGACGAAGGGCACCATGTGGTGCTCGCAGTGGGAGTAGAACGGGATGTCCCGCACCATGACCATGTCGCCATAGCCCTCGACCTCCTCGAAGACCCGGTCGAGAACCTCGGCGGCGTCCTCGCGATAGCCCTTGAACAGCTCGTCATAAGCCTTCACGACCCGCTTCGGCGTGTCGAGCAGGCCCTCGCGGGTCGGGTCGTCTCCCGCCCAGGCCAGCAACGTGCGGACAGCGGCTTCCGCCTGTTCGCGTGTTGGGCGGGTATTCTCCGTCGCCATGCGCCTGTCGATCGACTGCAATCGGCCGAGCGGCAAGGTCTTAACCACGTCATCCATGCGGGCGCCTCCTCAGAAATGTTGGATCTCCTACGAGGGGGCTGCGAACTTAGACCATCTGATTTCGCGGGATGGCAATGCGTCGCAGGCAGGGCTGCGGATCGCCACGGGATGCAAGCGGCGCGGCGATACCCTATATTGCCGGCAGGAGTGATGCGCCCATGCTCAACGATATCTACAACCGCCGGATTCTCGAACTTGCGGCCGATATTCCGCATCTTGGGCGCCTGGCTGCCCCGCAGGCGAGCGCGACGGCTCATTCCAAGCTGTGCGGTTCAACCGTGACCGTGGATATCTCCATGACGGGCGATCAGGTCAGCGACTTCGCGCAGGATGTGAAGGCCTGCGCGCTGGGGCAGGCCTCTGCCTCCGTGATGGGGCGCCATGTCATCGGGGCGCGGGCGCAGGAGTTGCGCGAATTGCGCGAGACCATGCGGCTCATGCTGAAGGAAAACGGCCCTGCGCCGAAAGGGGAGTGGGACGACCTCAAGGTGCTGGAGCCGGTGCGCGACTACAAGGCGCGCCATGCCTCCACGCTCCTCATCTTCGATGCGGTCGTGGATGCCATCGACCAGATCGAGCGGGCGCGCAGCGCCGCCTGACATCACGCCCCCTGACATCACGCCCCGTTGAGCGAGGCGCGATCCGCCTGGCGTGATGTCTTCGAAGGTCGCGTCAGCCTGAAGTGGCGGCGCGACGCCTTTTCGTTATCGCTCCTACTTCACCAACGCCCGGCGCAACTCGACCTTGGCGACATCGAACTGCTTGCGGAAGGCCGGATCGGAGAGAAGTGCCTCGGCGGCTGCCTGCCCGGCGCGCATCCCGGCTTCGACATCGCTCTGGAAATGGTAGCCGCAGACGACGCGGCTGAACGCATATTCCGAGGCCCGCCCCTCGATCCGCGTCCGCAACTCAGGCACCGCGACCACGAGGAGCGCGCTGAAGAGCCCGCCCGTCGCGGCGTGGGCCGACGGGAAGGAGCCTGAGGTCGGGCGCTTGCCGGGGCAGATGGACAGGCCCTTGTCCTGCACGAAGGGCCGATCGCGATTGATGCTCTTCTTCAAGGGCTTCAGCGCATCTTCCAGCGCCTCGTTCGCATCCTTGAACAGCGTGCGGGCCTGGCGCAGCTCCGCCTTCGTGACGTCGATGTCCATGCCCTCGAGGAAGCGCACCAGCGTCTGCCGGTCGTCCTCGACGGCAAAATGCTCGTGGGCGGCGCTGCGCACGCCCGTTGCGCCGCGGACGCGCTCAAGCTCCAGCATCCCGGTATTGGAGTCGAGAGCAGGCGGGGCGCCGACGAGCTTTGCCCAATCCAGGGATAGTCGCTGGGACCAATCCGTGCCAACCGAGGACGTTTCCTCGACGACGGGCCGCTGGGGCGGCTTGTTCTGAACGGGGCGGTTGGCGGCGGGGTCGGAGACTGCCGGCCTGGACTGCGCCGGGGTGCTTTGAGCGAAAGCATCGCCCTGATATAGCCCCACCAGAAGTATAGAGGCTGCGCCGCTCAGGAGCGCAATCCGACGACGCATGTGAGGCCCTTCCAATGTTCGAGCCCCCCGGCTCACCAAAGGTTCTAACAGAGGCGGGACAGGAGTCACGTCATATCCCCGCGAGCAGCCGGGGCGCGGTCCCCCCGATGCCCAGTTTCAGGCACCGGATCATGCAGGTTCCGCGCCAGTGCGCGCATGTCGCCATCAAGGGTTATCAATATTCGCTGTCGATGCTTGTCGGCCGGACGTGCCGGCACTGGCCGTCCTGCTCCAGCTATACGGACACCGCAATCCTGCGATTTGGCCTTTGGCGCGGCGGCTGGATGGGATTTGCACGCATCTGCCGCTGCAATCCGTGGGGAACTTCCGGCATCGATCTGGTCTGCGAGGAGTTGCCGCCCGACTCTGCCTGGTATAGGCCGTGGCGCTATGGGCGCTGGCGGGGTGTGAATATCCCCGCCAAGGGCGGTCCGGAAGCCGACTGAGCGCCCCTGTCACGCACCTTACGGTGCAATATCAACGGCTTACCCGTGCGGTACGCGGGAGTGAGCGGAGAAGACCATGCCGATTTCCCTGACATTTCCCGATGGCGCCAGCCGCTCATTCGAACCCGGCATTACCGGGCGCGAGGTGGCGTTGTCCATCGCTCCCTCGCTGGCCAAGCGTTCCGTCGCGATGGCACTCGACGGGGCGCTTGCCGACCTGTCCCTCCCCATCGAGCGTGATGCCCGGATCGAGTTCGTCACGCGCGAGGATCCGCGCGCGCTGGAGCTCATTCGACACGATTGCGCCCATGTTCTCGCGGAGGCGGTGCAGTCTCTCTATCCCGGGACGCAGGTGACGATCGGCCCGGTCATCGAGAACGGGTTCTATTACGATTTCGCGCGCGAGACGCCGTTCACGCCCGATGACTTTGCCGCGATCGAGGCAAGGATGCGCGCGATCATCGCGAAGGATGCGCCATTTACGCGCGAAATCTGGTCGCGCGACGAGGCCAAGGCCTTTTTCCGCGAGCGCGGCGAGGCGTTCAAGCTCGAGCTGATCGACGCGATCCCCGAGGGGGACAGCCTGCGCATCTACAAACAGGGGGACTGGCTCGACCTGTGTCGCGGTCCGCACATGACCTCGACGGGCAAGATCGGCGCGGCGTTCAAGCTGATGAAGGTCGCGGGTGCCTATTGGCGCGGCGACAGTCGCAACCCCATGCTGACGCGCATCTACGGCACCGCTTTCGCCACGCAGGCGGAACTCGATGCCTATCTGCATCGTCTCGAGGAAGCCGAGAAGCGCGACCATCGGCGCCTTGGCCGAGAGATGGACCTGTTCCACTTCCAGGACGAGGGGCCGGGCACTGTCTTCTGGCACCCGAAGGGCTGGACGATCTTCCAGGAGCTGATTTCCTATATGCGCCGGCGGCTGCGCGGCGACTATCAGGAGGTCAATGCGCCACAGCTTCTCGACAAGTCGCTCTGGGAAACATCCGGGCATTGGGGCTGGTATCGCGAGAACATGTTCGCGGCGCAGTCGGCCGGCGACCATGCCGAGGACAAGCGCTGGTTCGCGGTGAAGCCGATGAACTGCCCGGGCCATGTGCAGATCTTCAAGCACGGGCTCAAGTCCTATCGCGATCTGCCGCTGCGGCTGGCCGAGTTCGGCGTCGTGCATCGCTACGAGCCGTCGGGCGCGTTGCACGGGCTGATG
The DNA here is from genome assembly GCA_044368425.1 of Beijerinckiaceae bacterium. Taxonomy (GTDB): domain Bacteria; phylum Pseudomonadota; class Alphaproteobacteria; order Rhizobiales; family Beijerinckiaceae; genus JBIPLL01. The sequence continues at coordinate 3,038 of JBIPLL010000038.1, read as the reverse complement.
CGCGTGCGCGGTTTCACGCAGGACGATGCGCATGTGTTCTGCACCGAGGAGCAGCTCGCGGCCGAGTGCCTGAAGATCAATGACCTGATCCTCTCGACCTATGCCGATTTCGGCTTTGGCGACATCGTGGTGAAGCTCTCGACGCGGCCGGAGAAACGCGTCGGCACCGACGAGATGTGGGACCATGCCGAGGCCGTCATGACAAAGGTCCTGCGCGAGATCGAGGTGCAGGCGGGCGGGCGCATCAGGACAGCGATCAATCCGGGCGAGGGCGCTTTCTACGGGCCGAAATTCGAATATGTGCTGCGCGACGCCATCGGTCGCGACTGGCAATGCGGCACGACGCAGGTCGATTTCAATCTGCCGGAGCGGTTCGGTGCCTTCTATATCGACGCAGACGGGCAGAAGAAGGCGCCCGTCATGGTGCACCGGGCGATCTGCGGCTCGATGGAGCGCTTTACCGGCATCCTGATCGAGCATTTTGCCGGCCATTTCCCGCTCTGGCTCGCGCCGGTGCAGGTCATGGTCTGCACCATCACCTCGGACGCGGACGATTACGCCATGGAGGTCGTGACGGGCCTGCGCAAGGCCGGGCTGCGTGCCGAGGTGGATCTGCGCAACGAGAAGATCACCTACAAGGTGCGTGAGCACTCGCTGGCCAAGGTGCCTGTCCTGCTTGTCGTCGGCAAGAAGGAGGGGGCGGAGCGTACCGTCTCCATGCGCCGGCTGGGCAGCCCCGACCAGCGCAGCGGGGGGCTCGACGAGACCATCGCAGCTTTGAAGGACGAGGCGCTCGCGCCCGACCAGCGGCGCTGACTGTCGGTGCGCCAGACGAAAACGGCCGCCCGAAAGGCGGCCGTTTCCACATCATGAGGCGGGTTGATCAGCGCGGCAGGGCGCCGACATCCGTATCCCACTTGCCAAGCAGCCGCCTGCGTTCGGCTGACGCACCGAATTTGGCGAAATTGTAGTCGATCAGCTTCGCGCCGGCCAGCGAGGGGCCGCCGGGGGGCGTCGGTGTTGCCGGGTTCGACGGCGTGTGCAGCTGGTTGACGGTTGCGCCAATGGCCTGCGCCTCAGGCGACAGCGCCCAGTCATAGAAACGCTTCGCGCCTTCGAGGTTACGCGAACCGGCAATGATCGACATCGCATCGACGCCGAGCGCGGTGCCTTCGCACGGCACGACCATTTTCGCCGGGAAGCCGGCCTTCGCCTCCGCCGCGACGTCCTGCAGGAAGGAGATCGACACGCCGGTCTCGCCGCGCGCCACGGCCTTGGCGGGGGCCACGCCCGAGCGGGTATAGGTATTGATGTTGGCGTGCAGGCCCTTGAGGTAGTCGAAGGCCTTGTCCTCGCCCATCATCTGGACCAGCGTCGCGATGACGGCATAGGCGGTGCCCGAGGAATTCGGATTCGCCATCTGGATCTCGCCCTTGTAGGCGGGTTTCAGCAGATCAGCCCAGCAGACGGGGGCGGCGAGGTTCTTCTTGCCCAGCAGTTCGGGATTATAGCCAAAGCCGATGGCGAGCGCCGCGATTCCGACCGAACGGCCGCCCGACGCCGTGTGCTGTGCGCGGGCCCAGGGATTGAGCGAGGCGAGAGCCGGCGAGGTATAGGGCTGGGTGAGCTTTTCCTCGGCTGCCGCGAGGTGCGGGTCTGCGGTGCCGCCCCACCAGATGTCGCCGCGGGGATTGTCCTTCTCGGCGCGGATCTGGGCAAAGATCTCGCCCGTGCTCTTCTGCGTCACGGTCACTTTCGTGCCGGTCTTCTTCTCGTAGGCGACGGCCATGGCCTGGCACCAGTCGACCTGCATCGGGCAATAGAGATTGAGCTGGTCCTGGGCATGCGCTGCCGAAGCGGGCAGCAGAGCCGGCAAACAGGCGAGCAGTCCCGTCGCGAGCCAATGTCTCATCCAATCACTCCCTCGAAATGACGCCTCGCGACCGCAACCGGCCGCCGGGCCGCCTCAAGGGCGGCCCTCAATGTTATGTCGTAACATTCAAATGTCCAATATCACTTCTTGGGCTTGGGCGGCTTCTGCAGGCCGCTCGATTGCAGCCACCTTGAGATGGTCGGGAAGTCGCGCTCCAGATCCCGTTTTGCCTTGTCGCCATACTGGTTTGAGCTGAAGACCATCGCATAGCCTGACGCCTGATGGTCGAACGGGTTCAGCGTGACATGGATTGGCGCCACGTTTCCAGCCGATCCGCCCTGTCCATAGACGAAGCCAGACCCGATCGGAATTGATCCTGTCTTCTGAAGGCCCGTAATTGCATTCGAGCTGCGATCATATTGCGAGAAGACATCCAGAACAGTGCCGTGGCCACCGCGCAACCATGCGGAATAGTCTTCGCCGTCAATCAGGGGGCGGGTCGAGTCAAACACCGTCCTGCCCTTGGTGAAGTTGTTCACGAGGGGCGGAACCGCCGAGCCGTCAAGCTGTGGCGTCCGGATCGAGCTTTCATAGGCCAGCCGCATGGCGCTTGGTCCAAGATAGACCGTATAGCGCGCTGACGGGTCGGAGTTGCTCAGGTTGCCAAAGCTCGTGCGGCCCGGCGTCCCGCCAAGCGAGCCAAGAGCGACGGTTCCGCTGAAGTCCGCGCCCAGATAGGTTGGACCCATATTTCCGCTTAGACCCAGAACTGCTCCGTTCCAGCGCGCCGAAAGCTGACTGAAGATATCGCTGCCGCCAGCCTTGCCGTCACGGATTGCCGCGCTGGGCACCATATTGCCGTAATCAATCCATCCGGGCAGGTTTCCGGCTGCGAGTTGATCCCAGCGATAGCCCTTGGACGTGTTCAAGGCAACGACGCCAGTCAGATCTGCGGGCAACAGAGCCTTTTCATTCGTAGATACGCCAAAGGTAAAGTAATCGCTGATACCATCTCCCTTTTTGTTGGGCAAATTCAAGCGCGTCAAGACGTACTTGCTATGCTTGTCGTCGTTCAATTTAACATCGACATTGCCGCGCGCTGCCTCGAAACCAAGATAGGCGCCAGTCGAGTTCGTGGTCGTTGTCGTTACCGCCTTGGCACCTT
>JBIPLL010000563.1:0-2740 GCA_044368425.1 Beijerinckiaceae bacterium | reverse complement strand
TTACCGCAGGTGCCAGAATTTACGTAACCACTCGAATGTATGAATTTTGTAAATCAAATGATGAATTAGCTTGTGTTATAGGTCATGAAATTAATCATAATGAACTAGGTCATATTAAGCAACATATACAAAAAGCGAGGCTTTTAACCAATGTTGGTGCGGGAATAGCAGGGCTAGCTACCATCTCATTTGGCCAGAAAAAGGAAACACATTGTGACCTTACAGGAATAGATTTGGCCATTTCAGCAGGTTATAACGGTTGCGTCAATATCGAACTTTGGAAGAGAATGCAACAAGAATCACAAGAAGGAGAATATAACCCAGTTGATAATTTATTTAGATCTCACCCATACTCAGAAAAGCGAGCAAAGTGCTCCCACCAACATATTTTAAACAATTACGGTTTTGATTGCGAAACAAAGCAAATCGTTCAGGATGGAGATTAGGAAAAATACCTTTGATCAAAACCTAAATCTTGAGCAAGGATTTTTTTGAAAAGTCAATTTTAAACTAATTATTATTACGCAATGTCAATCAAGCAAAAGTTCTTTTCAAAATACACTCTCGTTTTGGTATTGGTCTTGCTCTTTGGTGTGATTCTATCTCAAACCATCCGTTATCCAGAGTATAGTAATGTAAATGAGTTCAAAATCTTGGGTGTCGAGAACGGTACCGTATTGGCAAGCGCTTTAATTGAAGTCGCAAATCCTAACTGGTTCAGTTATAGTGGAAGAGATCTTCATTGTGAAATGTATTATAAGGATAGGTTAATTGCAATCGGCGAGTCTGATGAAAACTTTCGGTTTAGAAAAAAATCTACCAGTAATATACAAATGAGTATAAGTTTTTTCATGGACTCCTTGAAAGACGAGCTTCGGACTTTTTTATTTAAAGATTCAATGGAGATTGAGTTGAGAATTTCAGGTCGATTTAGCTTTTTACGAATCCCCATAAAAAAGTCTATGAGGTCCAAAATTTGTTTGAGCGATTTAACCAAGGCGTTATTTACCTCAATGATGGGAAAGGAAGGCTTTAAACTAACTAAAATGCAATTAAAGGAGTTGAGCCCTTTATCAAGTTCCTTTGATGTTGGATTTAAATTCACCAATAGAACAAACATGGAATTGATACTTGAAAAAATTGACTTTTCAATTTATGCTGATTCCCAAGATAATAAGTCGGTATCGGATTGGTCTTTTGTGGTTAATGAAGTCATTCAATCAGGAAATTCTAAGCAGATAGAAGGGCAAGTGAAAGTTGACAATGTCAAATCAGCGATATCAGGAATCATCAAAGTTTTCAGTGGTAGTTTAACCTATTACATGCATGGTAATGCCTCCGTGAAAATTGATAACCGATCGCTTATGATTCCAATAAATCAGTCCTTTGAAATTGATTTAAAAACAAGGGAAATCATTATTAAATAAGCGAATGAGTGAATTAAAACGATCTTTTAAAATTGGAATAATTTCCAATTTTGAATTGGTTAAGAAAGTTGCATTTACAAAGGACGTACAAAGTGTGTTAGTTCTTGGGAAATCCCCTGAATGCGATTTGATAATGTTAGAAGGGGAAATTTCAAGACAACATGCACAAATCATTCATAATTCAAATAATGAATTGTATATAGTTGATTTAGGAAGTACCAACGGCACATTTGTCAACGGAAGGAAACTGGAACCAGGTGTTCCTTATCAAATAAATATAAATGATGAAATTTCTTTTAGTTCATCCTTGGGTAATAGAATTACATTCGATCCTGATAATTTTACTTCGAAACGTGCTATTAATCAAAGTAAAAATGAATCATCAGATTTTCGTGAAATCTTAGGTACTACCGATATTTTAGATAAACTAAACAGGAAACCTAAAATCACGATAGGAAGAAGTACGGAGTGTGATGTTGTATTGCCAGGTCAGAGTTCCATTTCCCGCAAGCACGCTGTTATTGAAAAGAGGGGCAAGAGATTTTTCTTAACGGATCTGGGTTCCATGAATGGTACCTTTTTGAATGGTAAAAGAATTGATGGTTCAGTGGAGGTGCGTGAAACTGATGCTATTTATATTGGTCGTTATTTATTTAAATTAAAAGGTAGAGCCCGAGATATCGCACAAAACATTTCCATTCGCGCAGAATTCATCTCAAAACAATTTAGCGATGGGAAGATGGGACTTCATGAATGCTCCTTTGATATTCCAGCCCAATCGCTCACGGCTGTTATGGGGCCATCAGGATGTGGAAAAACCACTTTATTGAAGGTGTTGAACGGCGAAACTCCTTCTACCGAAGGAAGAGTGCTTATAAGTGGCTTAGATTTGGACGAAAATTATGATTATGTTAAAACTTTAATTGGATATGTACCCCAAGACGACATCATACATCGCGAATTGACCGTCGACCAAACATTGTATTATGCAGCACGTTTGCGCATGGGACAAGTAGACCCTGAACTCATGGCGAATAAAATTGAACAGGTACTTTCGGCATTAAAAATTGTTGACCATCGTTCAAAACCGGTAAGTAAAATAAGTGGTGGACAAAGGAAACGTGTTTCTATTGCTGTTGAGATTTTAACGGACCCATTAATTTTATTTTTAGATGAGCCAACGTCACCCTTAGATCCACAAACGATTGAGGAGTTTCTAAGTATTTTGAAAGACTTATCGTTAAACGGAACCACTGTTGTTATGGTAACCCATAAGCCTGAAGACTTGTTGTATATGGATTCTGTTATTTTTA
>JBIPLL010000519.1:0-2741 GCA_044368425.1 Beijerinckiaceae bacterium | reverse complement strand
CTGCTGCTGGGTTCGACCACGCTCGCCATCAATCCGGGCCTGCGCAACGACCTGCCCTATGACACGCTGAAGGACCTCCAGCCTGTCAGCAAGCTGTCGCGTATTCCCTATGTGCTGGTCGCCAATCCGAAGGTGGGGGCATCCTCGCTCAAGGATCTGATCGACAAGGCCAAGGCCAAGCCCGGCTCGATCAATGTGGGTTCGCCGGGCGTAGGCAGCGGCGGACATCTCGCCTCCGAACTCTTCGAGATGACGGCCGGCGTCGATTTCGAGCACGTGCCCTACAAAGGCACGGGCCCTGCCATCACGGATCTGCTCGGCGGCCAGATCGACATCATGTTCGGCACGATCCTGTCGGTCATGCCGCATATCCAGTCGGGCAAGCTCGTCGCACTCGCCGTCTCGATTCCCGAGCGGTCGCCGACGCTGCCCAACGTACCGACCGTCGCCGAGGTCGTCCCGGGCTACGAGGCATCGTCCTGGAACAGCCTGCTCGTGCCAGCCGGCACGCCCGCACCTGTCGTTGAAAAGCTGAATGCCGAGATCCGCAAGGCGCTCCAGAACCCGGCCGTGACGAAGGCGCTGGAGCAGGACGGCGCGCAGCCCAATCCGACCACGCCCGAGGAGTTCCGCGCCTATCTGACGACCGAGATCGACAAGTGGCGCAAGGTCATCAAGACCGCCAATATCAAGCCGGAATGACGGCCCGGGCCGCTGCAAGCGGCCCCCATGCCCTCAATTGCGGTGCCGGTCTTTCCGGCACCGCCTCATCCAGAACAGGCCAGAGTCCATGAATTTCGAATTGACCGACGAGCAGCGGGCGCTGCGCGATCAGGCGAGGCGTGTCGCGCGCGACGTGCTGGCGCCGAAGGCAGCCCACTGGGATGCGACCGGCGAGGTCCCCTGGGAGAATATCCGCCTCCTTGGCGGGCAGGGCTATATGGGCCTGATCGTGCCGGAACAGTTCGGCGGCTCCGGCGCGAGCCTGCTCGATCTTGTGCTGGTGCTTGAGGAACTGGCCTGGGCCTGCGTCAACACCTCGCTCTATGTCTTCAGCTCGAACGCGCATGCCAACCGCATCGTCCAGCTCGGCAGCGCGGATCACAAGGCGCGCTACGTTCCGCGCATCGCGGCGGGCGAATTGCTGCCCAGCCACGCCATGAGCGAGCCCGGCGCCGGGTCCGACGCAAGGCGCTTGCGCACGAAGGCCGAGCGCGATGGCGACCATTACGTCGTCAATGGCAACAAATGCTGGATCTCTCGCGGTTCGGTCGCCGGCCTTTTCCTCGTCAACGTCTCCTTTGTGGGCGAGGGCGAGCCGGGCTCGAAGCCGAAAAAGGGCCTTCTGCTGATCGAGCGCGACACACCCGGCCTGACCATCGGCAAGGTGGAGCCGCTGATGGGCCATCGCGGCAGCCCCTCGACCGAGCTGCATTTCGAGAATTGCCGCGTGCCGGTCGAGCACCGCATGTCGGAGGGCGATCTCGGCGCCTCGCTCATCTCCATGAGCTTCTCGCGCTGCTGCAACGCTGCCATGGCCATCGGCGCGGCGCAGCGCGCCTTCGACGAGGCGGTTGAATACATCCAGACCCGCGAGGCTTATTCGAAGCGCCTGTCCGACCTTCAGGGCCTGCGCTGGATGGTCGCCGACATGAAGGTGAAGCTCGATGCCGCGCGCCTGCTGATCCACCGCTCCGCCGCCAATGCCTCGGGCGGCTTCCCGTCCGAGAGCGAGGCGGCCATCGCCAAGACCTTCGCCAACGAGGCGGCGCTTGCGGTCATTTCCGACGCCATGCAGCTGATGGGCGCCAATGGCTATTCGCGCGAATATCCGGTCGAGCGGCTCTACCGCGACGCCCGCGCCTTCGCCATCGCCGGCGGCACCACCCAGATCCAGCGCAACCTGATCGCCCGCTCCGTGCTGGGCCGTCGCGACCACGGGAGCGCCTGACATGCTGACCCGCTCTGTTGCCGAGTTTGTCCTGCGCACCCCCGTCTCGGCCATGCCGGAGCATTGTCTCGCCAGCGCCCGCGAGGCCATGATCGATACGATTGGCTGCGCGCTGGCTGGCATCGAGGAAGACGCCGCCCGCATCGCCCGCGACGTGGCGACGGAAGCCGGAGCGCGCCCTGTCGCGCGTATCTGGGGCACCGGAAAGGGCTCGTCGCCCGCCGATGCAGCTTTCGCCAATGGTGTGGCGGCCCATGTCCTCGACTTCGACGACAGCCTGCCGGTGATGCGCGGCCATCCCTCCGCCACGCTCGTGCCGGCGATCTTCGCTGTGGCCGAAGCGACCGGCGCTTCGGGCCGCGATGCGCTCGCGAGCTATGTCGCCGCCATCGAGCTTGGCGGCGTGCTGGGACGTGCCATCGGCCATCACCATTACATGCGCGGCTGGCATTCAACCGCAACCATCGGCGCCTTCACGACGACGGCAGCCGCCGCACGCCTCTGGGGCCTGACACCCGACCAGCTCTGCCACGCCTTCGGCATCGCGGCCTCGATGAGCGCCGGCCTTGTGCGCAATTTCGGCTCGATGACGAAGTCCTTCCATACCGGCCACGCCGCCCGCACCGGGATCGTTGCGGCAGACATGGCTCGGCGCGGCTTCACCGCGGACACCGACATTCTCGACGGCCCGAACGGCTTTCTCGCCGTCTATGGCGAGGGCGACGGCGAGAACCTCTCCGATCTCGTTCCGGGTCTGGGGCGCGTCTGGTCGCTGGAAAATCCCGGCATC
>JBIPLL010000518.1:0-2747 GCA_044368425.1 Beijerinckiaceae bacterium | reverse complement strand
CTATGAGCAGCGCGACTATGAGGATGGACGGTTGCGCGACCTGCGCGGACCGATCCTCGATGCATCGCTTGTCTGGTCGGCAACACCGCTCACGCAGGTGCGCGTCAGCTATGGCACGACGCTCGACGAGAGCACGATCCCCGGTGCGAGCGGCGCTGTCACGCATAATGCCCGGCTGGAGGTGCAGCACGACCTGCGCCGGCATTTCTCGGTGACGGGGACGCTGGGCGCGAGCCGCACGCAATATCGCGGTATCACCCTCGAGGAAGAGGGTTTGAGCGCCGGCGCGCGGCTCGAATACAAGTTCAACCGCTCGGTGGCCGTCCGGGCCAGCTTTACCCATGAGCGGCTGAAAAGCTCGACGCCGGGCTCGGACTATACGGCGAATGTCTATCTGATCGGTCTGCGGCTGCAGCGCTGAGGCGGCAGCCGCGAACCGTTTTCGTTCAGCCCATGAGCTTCCTCAGTTCCGCCCGGAAGGCGCCGCTCAGCTCCTCGCGCGCCAGCGCATAGGCGACGTTCGCGGTGAGGAAGCCGATCTTCGAGCCGGTGTCGTAGATGTCGCCGTCATAGCGCACGGCGAAGAAGGGCTCGGCCTTGCTCAGCGCGATCATCGAGTCGGTGAGCTGGATCTCGCCGCCCGCGCCGCGCTCCTGCTTGGCGAGCAGGTCGAAGATCGAGGGCTGCAGAATATAGCGGCCCGTGATGTGCAGGTTCGACGGCGCAGTGCCACGCGGCGGCTTCTCGACCATCTGCGTGATGCGCGAGACGGAGGCCTTTGCGTCCTCGACCCCGACGATGCCGTATTGATGGGTCTGATCCTCGGGCACGGGCGAGACGGCGATGTGATTGCCGCCATGGACCTCGTAGGCCTCGATCATCTGGCGCAGGCAGCCCTTCTTGCCGTGATGCAGCATGTCGGGCAGGAGCAGCGCGAAGGGCTCGTCGCCGACGATGTCGCGGGCGCACCAGACCGCGTGACCCAGGCCCAGCGGGGCCTGCTGGCGGGTGAAGCTCGCCATGCCGGCTGACGGCGTGTCGCGGCGCAGTTCCTCGAGCTCGCGGGTCTTGTTGCGCTCCGAGAGCGTGCGTTCCAGCTCGTACTGGATGTCGAAATGGTCCTCGATCATGCCCTTGTTGCGGCCCGTGACGAAGACAAGATGCTCGATGCCGGCTTCCCGCGCCTCGTCCACCACATGCTGGATGACGGGGCGGTCCACGACGGTCAGCATTTCCTTCGGCACCGCCTTGGTGGCGGGCAGGAACCGGGTTCCGAGGCCCGCGACCGGGAACACCGCCTTGCGGATACGCTTGTGCGTGGATGCCATGTGATCGCTCGTCCTGTGTGGGTCCGGTACCGGACCGAAATCGCATCGACTGCGTTGATCTCTCGTCAACGCTAAACGCATGAAAGACACTTACGTTGATGCGGCGTCAAGGCCGGCCGCGCTACCATTTGTGACACAGTTAAAACTCACGGAGTTCTTGACGATGGCGGTATTGGTAACAGGGGGCGCCGGCTATATCGGCAGCCATATGGTGCTCGCGCTTCTCGATGCGGGCGAGAAGGTTGTCGTCGTCGACAACCTGTCGACCGGGTTCTGGTGGGCCTTGCCGAAGGAGGTCGAGCTCGTCGTCGGCGACATGGGCGACGAGGCGCTGCTCGCCAATGTCATCCGCGACCACGACATCTCGGCCATCGCGCATTTTGCTGCCAAGATCGTCGTGCCGGAATCAGTGTCGGATCCGCTCGGCTATTATCTGAACAATACGGTGAAGTCGCGCGCGCTGATCGACAGCGCGGTCAAGGGCGGGGTGAAGCATTTCATCTTCTCCTCGACGGCGGCGGTCTACGGTGACGTGGACACGAAGCCGGTTTCGGAAGACGTGATGCTCAACCCGGTCTCGCCCTATGGCCGGTCCAAGCTCATGACCGAGTGGATGCTGGCCGATGCCGGCGTTGCGCATGGGCTGAAAAGCGTGGTCCTGCGCTATTTCAACGTGGCGGGTGCCGATCCTGCTGGCCGTTCGGGCCAGTCGACGCGCAATGCCACGCATCTCATCAAGGTTGCTTGCCAGGCGGCGCTCGGGGAGCGCTCGCATCTTGAGGTGTTCGGCACGGATTACCCGACGCCGGACGGCTCGTGCCTGCGCGACTATATCCAGGTTTCGGACCTTGCCGACGCCCATATGGCGGCGCTCACCCACCTGCGGGCGGGTGGCGACAGCCTGACGCTGAATTGCGGCTATGGACGCGGCTATTCGGTGCTCGAGGTCATCGACGTCGTGAAGAGGGTCTCGGGCGTCGATTTCCCCGTCAAGCTCTCGCCGCGCCGGCCCGGCGATCCTCCGGCCATCGTCGCCAAGGCCGACCGCATCCGGGCGGAACTCGGCTGGGTGCCCAAGCGCGACGATCTCGAAGGGATCGTGCGGCAGGCGCTCGACTGGGAGCGCTCGCTCAAGACGCGCAACGCGGCCTGACGTCGCGCCTTTCGGACGCGTTCGGCAACGATTTAGCAACCATCCTGACGCACCTCTTGGGGCGGCGGTCCGTGCGGCTGCCGCTCTCGATGTTGCAAGGACGGTTCATGACGCGCGCCCTTTCGCAGCCCGCCGCTTCGCCTGTCGCGCGCCAACTGTCGCGCAGCGTGGCTGTGCTCTCCCTCGCCCTTGCCCTTTCGGGATGCCTGGGGCTCGAAGGACGCGACAGCGTGCAGGCGGCAGTTCCCGCGCAAGCCGTTGCCGCG
>JBIPLL010000564.1:0-2748 GCA_044368425.1 Beijerinckiaceae bacterium | reverse complement strand
CGATGAATCAGCTCGGCCTTGTACAGCCCGTTGATCGTCTCGGCCATCGCGTTGTCATAGCTGTCACCACGGCTTCCGACCGAGGGCTCGATGCCGGCTTCGGCCAGCCTCTCCGTGTAGCGGATGCTGACGTATTGCGACCCGCGATCCGAGTGATGCACCAGTCGCTCCCGATCAGGCTGCCGCGCGTACAGCGCTTGCTCGAGCGCGTCGAGCACGAAGTCGGTATGCATCGTCTTGCTCACGCGCCAACCCACGATGCGCCGGGCATACACATCGATGACGAAGGCCACGTACAGCCAGCCCTGCCAGGTCGAGACGTAGGTGAAGTCCGATACCCACAACTGATCAGGCCGATCAGCCTTGAAGTGCCGGTTGACCCGGTCCAGCGGGCACGGCGCGTCCGCATCCGGCACCGTAGTTCGCACCACCTTGCCTCGCCTTGCGCCTTGCAGGCCCACGCGCCTCATCAGCCGCTCCACGGTGCAGCGTGCCACCCTCACGCCCTCGCGGTTCATCTGCCTCCACACCTTGTCGGCGCCGTAGACCTGGAAGTTGGCGTTCCAGACCTGCTCGATCTTCGGAGTCAGTTCGGCATCTCGCTGCGCCCTCGAGCTCAGCAGGGAAGGATCCCTGGCGCGCGCTGCATGTCGGCGGTACGCCGACGGGGCGACCTGCAAGACCTCGCAGATCGGCTCGACCCCGAACGCGGCACGTTGTTCGTCGATGAAGGCGTACATCACTTCAGCCGGCGGTCGAGCTCCGCCTGGGCGAAAAACGCGCTGGCCAGCTTCAAGATCTCGTTGGCCCGGCGCAGCTCCTTGACCTCGCGCTCGAGGTCCTTGATGCGCTGCGCTTCGGCGGTGCTCACGCCGTCGCGCAGGCCGTGGTCGATCTCATACCGGCGCACCCAGTCGTACAGGGTATGGGGTACGCATCCGATCTTCCCCGCGATGGACTGCGTGGCAGCCCACAGCGACGGATGCTCGCCCCGGCTCTCCAGGACCATCCGGACGGCCCGCTCCCGGACCTCGGGCGAAAACTTCGATGTCTTGCTCATGGCTCCATCTTCTCAAGAGTTGGAGCCTCCTCAAAACCCGGGGCGGTTCAGACCGAGGTCACACCTCGACCGAACAGAGCCCAGTGCGAGGCTCATGTCCGCGCCGAATTGTCGTGTTCGATGCCCCCTTTTCCTCGATTCAGCGTCCGCCGGCTTGCCGAAAACTAGACACAGGGGCTGTGCCGGTTGGCGGCAACGGCTCCAGAGGTTAACCCCGGCAGTCAGGCCACATGCCAAGAGCCCAAACGTCAAGGCTCCGGGGAGCTGTCATCGCACCCAAACCAGGAGTCCGATCATGTCCGTGTCGATCAACACCAACGTGCTGTCGCTCACCACGCAGCGCAACCTCAACTCCAACCAGTCCTCGCTGGCCACCTCCATGCAGCGCCTGTCCTCGGGCCTGCGGGTGAACACCTCCAAGGACGACGCCGCCGGCATGGCCATCGCCAGCCGCATGGAAACCCAGGTCCGCGGCATGAACATCGCTGCCCGCAACGCCAGCGACGCCGTCTCCCTCGTGCAGACCGCAGAAGGTGCCATCGGCAAGGTCGGCGACATGCTCCAGCGCATGCGCGAACTCTCCGTGCAGGCCGCCAACGCCACCAACAGCGACGGCGACCGCAACAACCTCAACGCCGAGTTCCAGCAGCTCGCCTTGGAAGTCACCCGCACCATCGAGAACACCCGCTTCAACGGCAAGGCCATCCTCTCCACCGATGCCGGCGTCAACTACTACCAAGTCGGCGCAGATTCAGCTGATCAGGTCGACGTCCAAACCGCTCAGCTCAACAACGCCACCGACATCACAAACGTCACCGGCGGGTTCATCTCCACCGTCAACGGTGCCACCACCGCAATGACGAACATCGACGAAGCGCTCAAACTCGTCAACACCCAACGGGCCATGTATGGTGCCGTGCAGAACCGCTTCGAGGCCATGATCCAGGTGCTTCAGGTCAACTCCGAGAACACCTCCGCCGCCAAGGGCCGCATCATGGACGCGGACTTCGCCCAGGAAACCGCCAACCTTTCGCGCTCGCAGATCCTGCAGCAGGCCGCCAGCGCCATGGTCGCACAGGCGAACGCCTTGCCCCAGCAGGTGCTCCAGCTGCTGCGCAGCTGATCGGCCTTGCGCAACACGCCCCTGCCCCTGCGCTGAGCGATGCCCGCTATCCAGTCTCTCGGCGTAGGCAGCGGGCTCGATGCCAACAGCATCGTCACGCAGCTCATGGCCGTCGAAAGGCGGCCGCTTTCGCAGCTGCAGAGGAACGCCTCGAGCGTCCAGACCCAGATCAGCGTCTACGGCAACGTCAAGTCGCGCCTGGACACGCTGCAGACGTCGCTGGACAAGGTCAAGCTCGCCAGCAACTGGGCGCCCACCACGGTGGACACCGCTGGCAGCACCACCGTCTCTGCCTCGGTGTCCGGCACCCCTTCCACCGGAGACGTCAACGTCTCCGTGAGCCGGCTGGCGCAGTCGCAGTCGGTAGCCTCCAGCCCCTTCGCCTCGGCCACGGCCACCGTGGGGCTGGGTACGCTCAAGATCGAGCTCGGAAGCTGGAGCGCCGGATTCGCAGGCTTCACGCCGAGAGCCGGGAACGCGAGCATCGAAGTGAAGGTCGAGACGGCTGCCAACAGCACGCTCGACAAGATCCGCGATGCCATCAACGCGAAGGTGGCGGAGGCGA
>JBIPLL010000035.1:0-11622 GCA_044368425.1 Beijerinckiaceae bacterium | reverse complement strand
CATAGACGAGGAACGGGATCATCACCGACGACAGGAAGAAGTCGTTGGCGCTCATCGGAATGACGAGGAAGGCCACTGCCAGGATGATGGCGATGCCGATCCGGTCCTGAAGGATCGGAAACACGGCCATGTCCGCCGCATAGCTCGTCTTGTACTGGCCGGTCTCGCGGTAGAACATGGTCGCTATGCTCCCGTGAGTGGCAAAAGGGTGAGCAGCGAACAGAATGAGACGCGCGGCATGGCCTGCGCCGTCCCGTTCTCCTGTTTCACCGCCGCACCACGCACCACGCACTCCCCCTCAGATTCTCTCGATGATCTTCTCGCCGAACAGGCCCTGCGGCCTGAACATCAGGAAGGCGAGCGCGATGAAATAGGCAAGCCAGCTCTCGATGCCACCGCCCAGGAGCGGCCCCCAGTAGAACTCGCCGAGCTTTTCGCCGATGCCGATAATGAGCCCGCCCACGATGGCGCCGGGCACGGATGTGAACCCGCCCAGGATCAGCACGGGCAGCGCCTTGAGCGCGATGGTCTGGAGCGCGAAGGACACGTCCGAGCGCGCGCCCCACATGATGCCGGTGATGAGCGCCACGATCCCGGCCGTAAACCAGACGATCACCCAGATCTGGTTGAGGCTGATCCCGACCGAGAGCGCCGCCTTGTGGCTGTCGGCCACCGCCCGCAGCGCGCGCCCAATCCGCGTCTTCTGGAAGAACACCGCGAGCACCGCGATCATCAGCGAAGCGATGAGCGCCGCCGCGATGTCGATCTTCTGGAAGGAGACGAAGCCGCCAAAGGCTTTCCACTCGATGGCGCCGCGCGGCAGGAACAATTCGTCGGTGATCATCACCTTCGGATTGCCGCCGAAGATGAATTCCCCGAGCCCGATCAGCACATAGGTGAGCCCGAACGTCGCCATGAACAGGATGATGTCGGGCTGGTTGACGAGCGGCCGCAGCACGACCCGCTCCACGGCGACCGCCAGCAGGAACATGACGCCCAGCGTGAGGATGAGCGCCAGGATCGCCGGGACGCCCATCTCGTGCAGGCCGACAAGCGTCAGCGCCGCGAACACGACCATGATGCCCTGGGCGAAGTTGAACACGCCCGAGGCCTTGAAGATCAGCACGAAGCCCAGCGCGATCAGCGCATAGAGCACGCCCGCGACGAGTCCCTCCCAGATCGTCTGAACGAACAGGTCGGGCGCGGAGCCCATCTGGACGAAGGGGTCGATCAGGACCGCGTAGAGGATGTTCATGGCGCGGCCCTCAATGCGGCACGCCCAGATAGGCGTCGATCACCTTCTGGTCGCGCTTCACCTCGTCGGGCGTGCCGTCCGCAATCTTGCGGCCATATTCGAGCACGACCACGCGGTCGGAAATGTCCATGACGACGCCCATATCGTGCTCGATCAGCGCGATCGTGGTGCCATATTGCTGGTTCACATCGAGGATGAAGCGGCACATGTCCTCCTTCTCCTCGAGATTCATGCCCGCCATCGGCTCGTCGAGCAGCAGCAGGTCGGGCTCCATGGCCAGCGCGCGCGCAAGCTCCACCCGCTTCTGCAGGCCGTAGGGCAGCTTGCCCACGGGCACCTTGCGGATATGCTCGATCTCGAGGAAGTCGATGATCTCCTCGACGACACGCCGATGGGCGATCTCCTCGGCCAGCGCCGGCCCCTGCCGCCACAATTGCCAGAAGAAGCCGACCTTCATCTTCAGCGTGCGACCGGCCATGATGTTGTCGAGCGTGGTCATGCCCTTGAACAGCGCGACATTCTGGAAAGTGCGCGCGATCCCGCCCGCCGCTGCCTCATGGGGCCGCATCTTGGGCCGCGTCACGCCCTTGAAGGTGATGCGTCCCTGCTGCGGATGATAGAAGCCGTTGATGCAATTGAGCATCGACGTCTTGCCGGCCCCGTTCGGGCCGATAATGGCGCGCACCTCTCCCTTGCGGATGTCAAAGGACACATCGCTGATGGCCTTCACGCCGCCAAAGGCCAGCGACACGTTCTCGACCGCAAGCAGCACCTCGCCCTTTGCGATGGGAGCGCCCGTGATGGTGCCTGGCTGCGCGTTCATGCCGCCTTCTCCCGCACGGAAGCGGCCTGTGCCGCGTCAACCGTCCCGACATCGCGGATCTTGACGCGGGCGGAGATGACACCCTTGCGTCCGTCCTCGAACGTCACCTGCGTCGAGATGTCGGCCTCCTCCGCCCCGCCATAGAGCGCGTCGATCAGCGGCTGGTAACGCTCGGCGATGAAGCCGCGCCGCACCTTCTGCGTGCGGGTCAGCTCACCGTCATCGGCGTCGAGTTCCTTGTGCAGGATCAGGAAGCGCCTGATCTGCGCGCCAGCCATCATGGGCTCGGCCGCAAGCGACCGGTTCACCTCGGCCACGTGGCCCGCGATCATGTCATAGACCAGGGGATGCCCGGCCAGTTCCTGGTAGGAGGCATAGATGACGTTGTTGCGCTCGGCCCAGTTTCCGACTGCGGTCAGGTCGATATTGATGAAGCAGGCGACGAAATCGCGCCCGTCCCCGAAGGCGACCGCCTCCTTGATATTCGGGTAGAATTTCAGCTTGTTCTCGAGATATTTCGGCGGGAACAGCGAGCCGCCGGCCAGCTTCCCGACATCCTTGGCCCGGTCGATGATCTTGAGATGGCCGGTCTTCGGGTCGAAGAACCCGGCATCGCCGGAATGGACGAAGCCGTCTGCCGTCTTGGTCTCGGCCGTCTTGTCCGGGTCCTTGTAATAGCCAAGGAACACGCCCGGCGAGCGGAACAGCACCTCCCCGTTCTCGGCGATCCTGATCTCCACGTCGATATTAGGCTTGCCGACCGTATCGGCATGGATCTCGCCGTCGGGCTGCGCGGTGATATAGACCGACGCCTCCGTCTGCCCGTAGAGCTGCTTCAGGTTGACCCCGATGGAGCGATAGAAGCGGAAGATCTCGGGCCCGATCGCCTCGCCCGCCGTATAGGCGACCCGGATGCGCGTCATGCCGAACCGGTTTTTCAACGGGCCATAGACGGTCAGCTCGCCGAGCCAGTACTTGAGCCGGTCGATGACGCCCACGGGCCGGCCATCAAGGATGTCCTCGCCGACCTTCTGTGCGTGGCCGATGAAATGCCTGAACCACCCGCGCTTGAGCGCGCTCGCATCCTCCATCCGCACCATGGTCAGCGTCAGCAGGTTCTCGTAGACGCGCGGCGGCGCGAAGGCATAGGTCGTGCCGACCTCGCGCCGGTCCTCAAGCACGGTTTCCGGCCCCTCCGGGCAATTGACGCAGAAACCTGCGGCAATCGACTGCGCATAGGAGAAGATGTGGTCGCCGACCCAGGCGATGGGGAGATAGGCGATCGTCTCCTCGTCATCGCGCAGATTGTCGAAGGCGATGCCGTTGAGCGCCGAGACGAGCACATTGGCATGGCTCAGCATCACGCCCTTCGGCCGCCCCGTCGTGCCCGACGTGTAGAGGATGATGGCGAGGTCGTCGGCCTTGCCTTCGCGCAGATGGACATCGATCCGGTCGCGGACGCTGGCCTGCTCCAGCCAGTCGCGCCCCTGCGCAATGACGCTCTCGACCTCCTGCAGCCGCGCGTGGTCATAATCGCGCAAGCCCCGCTTCTCGTCATAGAGAATGCGCTGGAGGGTCGGCAGTTGATCGGAGATCGACAGGATCTTGTCGACCTGCTCCTGATTCTGAACCACTGCGAAGGTGACTTCCGCGTGGTTCAGCACATAGGCCATCTCCTCGGCCACCGAATCCGCATAGATCGGCACCGGAACGGCCCCGATCCACTGCGCGGCCGCCATGGTCCAGTACAGGCGCGGGCGGTTCGATCCGATGATGGCGACGCGTTCGCCCCGCTTGAGCCCGAGGCCCTCGAGCCCCGCCGCATAGGCGCGCACGGTCTCGGCGGCATCGGCCCATGTCCAGGCCTGCCAAATCCCGAGATCCTTGTGGCGCATGGCGGGACGGGCGCCCCGCTCCCGGCCATTGCGCAGGATCAGCTTGGGGAACGTGTCGAGTTCGGGCGAAAGCTTCGCCCCCGGCGCCCCGGCTACGACACGTGGATCAGGCGTGCTGCTCACACGGCCCTCCCTGTGGAGCGCGCCCCTTTGCGGGTGTCGCCGCTCCGTTTCCTCTGGACGGCCGCCTGTCGGGCTCCCGACGGCGGCTTCTCGCATTTCCCATGCGCGTGGCGAAGATCCCGCCTGCGCGTGACACAAGACTAAGCCTCCAGCCCCGGCGGGCAAGCCTAGACTTTGTGCGAATATGCGGATACGCGTCGCACGCCATTTGGAAAATGGTGCGGAAAAGCGCAAATCGTTGAGCGATCGGATCCAGTTCGCCCGACGCCGCTATTCAGCCGCCTGCGGCAATGCGGCCTCCGGCATCTGCCAGCGGGCCAGCAGTTCCGCCTCCTTTGCCTTCGCGGCGATGAGATGGCGCTCCTTCACATGACCAAAACCGCGAATCTGGTCCGGGATCGATGCCAGCTCGACGGCAAGCGGGTGACGAGCCGGCGTCAGGCCCGCCATGAGATCGCCGACCAGCGCCTCGTATTCGGCGATGAGCCGGCGCTCGGTACGCCGCTCCCGGGTATGGCCGAACGGGTCGAAAACGGTGCCGCGCAGCCCCTTGAATCGGGCAAGCAGTCCAAAGGCGCGCAATATCCACGGCCCGAAGGCGATCTTGCGCGGCTCGCCCGTGGCAGGATCGACGCGCGCAAGAAGCGGCGGCGCGAGATGGACACTGATGCGTAAGGCGTCGCCCTCGAAGGTTTCGGCGAGCTGGCGCTGGAAATTCCCGTCGCTATAGAGGCGCGCCACCTCATATTCGTCCTTGTAGGCCATGAGCTTGTAGAGATTGCGCGCAACCGCCTCTGACAGGGCTGTGCTGCCGGGCGCGACACGCGCCTCCGCTGCCCGCACCGTCTCCACGAGATCGCCAAATCGCCGCGCATAGGCCGCGTTCTGGTAGCCGGTCAGCATCTCGACACGCCGCCCGATCACCTCGTCGAGGCTCTGCGACAGGCGCCGCGCCGGCGTCGCCTCCTTGCGACCGGCCATGAGGGCGGCAATGCCCTGCGGGTCGGCAGCAGCCTTGCGCCCCCAGGCGAAGGCGGCGAGGTTCATGGCAACCGCCTCGCCATTCAGCTCGATGGCCTTGAGCAGGGCCGCCCGCGACAGCGGGACATGACCCTTCTGGAAGGCAAGCCCCAGCATGAACATGTTGGCGGCGATGGCATTGCCCATCAGCGCGGTGGCGATCGCCGTCGCGTCGATCATCGTCACCGCATCGGGCCCGGCCGCATCGACGACGGCCTTCTTGATCCGCGCGGTCGGCAGGGTGAAATCGGCATTCCGTGTGAAGTCGCCGGGCAGAACCTCGGCCGTGTTGAGCACGAGCGCACTGCGCCCGCGCGTGACCGCCGCCAGCACCTTGCGCGTGCCGGTCACGACCAGATCGCATCCGAGGATCAGGTCGCCCTGCCCCGCCGCCACGCGGATCGCATGGATCTGCGAGGGATCGGGCGCGAGCTTCACGTGGCTGTAGACCGCCCCGCCCTTCTGCGCGAGCCCGGCCATGTCGATCATGCCGCAGCCCTTGCCCTCGAGATGCGCCGCCATGCCCAGGATCGCCCCGATCGTCACGACGCCCGTGCCGCCGACGCCCGTGACGATGATGCCGAAGGGCCCGTTCATCTGCGGAATGGCCGGCTCCGGCAATCCCGCATCGGGGGCTTGGGCGACAGCCACCGGCGCGACCTTGCGCGGCCTTGCACCCTCGACCGTGACGAAGGAGGGGCAGAAGCCCTTCACGCAGGAGAAGTCCTTGTTGCAGTTCGACTGGTCGATCTGCCGCTTGCGGCCGAATTCCGTGTCGAGCGGCTGCACCGAGACGCAATTGGACTTCACGCCGCAATCGCCGCAGCCCTCGCAGACGAGCTCGTTGATCATCACGCGCTTGTCGGGATCGGGGAAAGTGCCGCGCTTGCGCCGGCGCCTCTTCTCGGCGGCGCAGGTCTGGTCATAGATCAGAACCGACACGCCGGGCTCGGTCGCGATGTCGCGCTGCACCGCCTCCAGCTCGTCGCGGTGATGCACGCTCATGCCGGCAGGCCACGCGATGCCCGACGGATATTTGCCGGGCTCGTCAGTGACGAGCGCGATTCGCTCGACACCCTCCGCCCGCACCTGTCGCGCAATCATGTCGACGGTCAGCCCGCCTTCATGCGGCTGCCCGCCCGTCATGGCGACGGCGTCATTGAACAGGATCTTGTAGGTCATGTTCGTGCGCGTCGCGACGGCCCAGCGCAGCGCCAGCGCACCCGAATGGTTGTAGGTGCCGTCGCCAAGGTTCTGGAACACGTGCCCGCGCGTCGAGAACGGCGCCTCGCCCACCCAGTTGGCGCCCTCGCCACCCATCTGCGTGAAGCCTTCGGTGCTGCGGTCCATCCACTGCACCATGTAATGGCAACCGATGCCGGCATAGGCACGATGGCCCTCGGGCACTTTTGTCGAGCTGTTATGCGGGCAGCCCGAGCAGAAATAGGGCGTGCGTGTCGCAACATCCGAGGTCCGGGCCAGCACATCCTGCGCATGGCGCAGGCTGGCGACACGGTCGCGCAGATCCGACGCGTCGTTGTGGCGCAGCAGCCTTTCGCCGATGGCGATGGCGATGTCATTGGGATCGAGTGCGCCCTTGACCGGGAACAGCCAATTGCCCGCCTCGTCCCGCTTCCCGATCACGGTCGGCTGGTGCGCCGTGCCGTAGAGCTCCTCGCGGACCTGCACCTCGATCAGCGAGCGCTTCTCCTCGACCACGATCACGAGGTCGAGTCCGCGCGCGAACTCCGCAAGCTCTTGGCGCGACAGCGGCCACGGGCAGCCGACCTTGTAGAGCCGCAGGCCCATGCGGGACGCGCTCACCTCGTCGAGTCCCAGCTCGTCCAGCGCCTGCCGCACGTCGAGATAGCTCTTGCCCGTCGTGATCACGCCGATCCGCGGCGAGGAACCGCCCGAGAGGATCGTTCGGTTCAACCGGTTCGCCCGCACGAAGGCGAGCATCGCATCGCGCTTGTAGTCGTGCAGGCGCGCTTCCATCTCCAGGATGCCGTCGCGCGGACGGATATTCAGCCCGCCGGGCGGCATGATGAAGTCGTCAGGAATGACGATCTGCACGCGCTCCAGCGTGGAATCGACCGAGGCCGTCGATTCCACGCTGTCCTTGACGCATTTCAGTGCTGCCCAGGTGCCGCAATAGCGCGACATGGCGAAACCGTAGAGTCCGTAATCGAGGATCTCCTGCACCCCGGCCGGGTTCAGGATCGGGATCATCAGATCGACGAAATGGAATTCCGACTGGTGGGCCGTCGTGGAGGATTCGGCCGTATGGTCGTCACCCATCAGGGCGAGCACGCCGCCATGGGGCGCGGAGCCGGCCATGTTGGCGTGCCGGAAGACGTCGCCGGAGCGGTCGACGCCCGGCCCCTTGCCGTACCAGATCGAGAAGACGCCATCATGCCGCCCCTCGCCACGCATCTGAGCCTGCTGGGTGCCCCAGCAGGCGGTTGCGGCGAGCTCCTCGTTGAGCCCCGGCTTGAACACGATGTCCTGCGCCGACAGGCGCTTCTGCATGCGCGCGAATTGCTGATCGAGGCCGCCCAGCGGCGAGCCGCGATAGCCGGAGATGAAGCCCGCTGTATTGAGCCCGGCGCGCCGGTCGCGCTCCTTCTGCATCAGCATCAGGCGCACGATGGCCTGCGTGCCGGTGATGAAGATCCGGTCGCGGGTCAGGTCGTATTTGTCGTCGAGATCGACCGCGCGCAAGGCGGGCAACGGGCTGTCGGCTGGCAAACGGCTCATGCGGTCCTCCTGCGGCCCCGGCCGGAAGGTTCCGCCGGGTCATGCGAGCGCACAGAAGTCGAGAGGCCATTCCCCCGGCGACCGCGCCGAATGGTGAGGCCGGCGCAAGTCCTTGGTCTCCCTACCGGTTCAACGCATCAGCGCCGGTCCGGTTCGCGGGCGCGTTGAACCGCACCCGTCAATTATGTCAGCAAGGCTGACATATCTCTTGATGGCTGTCAACGAAAGTCGGGTAGGACGCCGGGCCTGCGGCTCAATCGGGCCAGCGGGCCACCGCACCCTCGCGCCGGTTCTTCCGCTCGGTGAGCGAGCCGCCGATGACGATATTCGAGCGCATGGCCGCGTCGAGTTCCTCGCCCATGCGGCGGGCGACAATATCTTCCTGGCCGGGATGGAGATTGCAGGGATCGAGCTGGATGAAGCCGTGTTCGACTTCGTGGTCGCGCACGATGACCGGCGGACTGCCCGCCGCGAGCCGGTCTGCCAAGGCCCAGGCCGTGATATGGGCGGCTTCCGGGTCAATGGCGACACGCAGCCGGTCGAGGGGGTTATGCGTGGGGTCGGGGATCACTTGCGCCGTGACGCCGAGCCTGCCGTCCAGCGCCACAAGCCAGGTGTCGAGCGCGGCCTTCTCGCGCGCCCGGATACGGACATGGTCGCGCTTTTCCCAGAGGTCGAGCGCCGCCATGACTCCGGCGACGCTCTCCTTGCCGACCTTCATGCCGCGTCCGATGCCCATGTTCTGCGCATAAGCCGCCCGCACCAGATCCTTGCGCCCGGCCACGATGCCGGATGTGGGGCCGCCGAGGAACTTGTGGCCGGAATAGACGGCGATATCGGCGCCGCGCTTGAGGAATCCGGTCAGGTCATATTCGGACGCCGCATCCACGATGACCGGCACGCCCTTCGCATGGCAAACCTCGCAGAACTCCTCGAGGCTGAGCTGGCCATATTCGACGACATGGTGGGAGACGACATAGAGCCCGGCTGCCGTCCTGTCGGTGATGGCCCCCGCAAGCTGGTAGCGCCGCACGAAGGTCGACTGGCCGACCACAACAGGCGTCGCCCCGGTGAGCCGGATGCTCTGCTCGACCGGCGCGCCATAGCTGCACAGGTGCCCCATCTGCACCACGACCTCGTTGCGCAGGCCGGTCGTGTCGGGAAGCCGTTCGACAGCGGCAAGGTCGATCCCCGTCATGGCTCCGGCCAGCGCCAGCGACATTCCCGCCGCAGCGGATGCGGTCACATAGCCGGCTTCCGTGTCGCAGAGCCTGGCGATCACCGCGCTGGCCTTGCGCTGGAGATCGTCGATCTCGACGAATTGCGGCAGGATACCGGCCATCGCCTCGATGACCTCCGGGTGGACGATGGAAGCGCCCAGGCTCGTCATCGTGCCCGAGACATTGATAACGGGGCGAAGGCCCAGTGCGGGGCGGATATCGGCGGTCATGATGCGATCCTGCGCGAAAGAAGAAAATTGTCGGTGGCGCGGCTGAGGAATGGAGTGTTGCCCATTCCGTTATTATGGAATACACTTCCTGTTATCGCGGATGGCTTGTTCCGGCCGCATCCACAGGGAACAGGCCCGACATGCTGGACAAGCCCCCGCCCCGAACAGCCAGTCCCCGGAAGGCCGCCGACACCGCGAGGCAGGATGGCGCGGCCCAGCCGGGCGACAACGCCCCGCGCGGGCGCACCAGCGGCATCGACCGGATGCTCCAGATCCTCGATCTGCTGCGCGACAGGGCCGAGCCCATGACGGGTTACGAGCTTGCGCGCGGCATCGGTGCGCCCATCTCGACGATCTATGCCGTGACCGAGGAACTCGTGGCACGCGACATGCTCAGCCGCGACGCCGATGGCCGGCTCTGGCTCGGCGCGCGGCTGCACCATTACGGCCTCGCCTATGCGCGCAATCTCGACGTCATGGCGCTGGCCAACCACGAGATGAACAGGCTTTCCGCCGATGTTGCCGAATGCGTGCAGATCTGCGGACGCGACGGCGACCAGATGGTCGTGCTCGCCATGGCCGAGGGCCCGGGCCATTTCAATGTCAGCTCGCGCGTCGGCACGCGCGTGCCGCTCAACTGGACCGCCTCGGGTCGCCTGCTGGTGGGGCACCTGCCGCTCAAGGATTGCGTGGCCTTCTTCAAGGCCCATGCCCAGCCCTCGCCCACGGGCCGTGCGGTCACGGATGCCGGCGAGCTCGCCCATGCGGTGCGCGAGGCCTTCGCCCAGCGCCTCGCCATGCAGATCGGCGAGTCCGACTTCTCGGTCGCCTGCATCGCCGCTCCCATCCTCGATGCGTCCGGAACCTGCGCCTACACGATCAGCATCGTGCTGCCGGAATTCCGGGCGCGCGAGGATCTGCCCCGCTACGTGGCCGCCGTACAGGCGGCCGCGCGACGGATCGAGGAAGGATTGGGCTGGCGCGCACATCAGTCCGGCTGATCGGCGAGCGCCACGATCATCTCGATCTCGACGCTGATATTGTCGGGCAGCGACCCCATCCCCACCGACGAACGGGCATGGCGACCCGCCTCGCCGAACACGGCCACCATCAGGTCGGAGCAGCCGTCGATCACCTTGGGATGATCGCCGAAATCCGGCACACCATTGACCATGCCGAGCACCTTCACGATGCGCCGCACCCGCGACAGGTCGCCCAGCGCAGCGTCGAGCACGGCGAGGAGGTTGAGGCCCGTCAGCCGCGCATCGTCATAGGCCTGCGCGACCGTGCGCTGTGCCCCGACCTTGCCGGTGCGCAACTGCCCGTCATGGTCGCGCGGCCCCTGCCCCGACAGGAACAGCAGGCTGCCCTCCTGCACATGGGTGACATAGGTCGCAACCGGGCGCGGCAGCGGCGGCAGCGACAGACCGAGCGCGGCAAGCCGCTGATAGGGCGCCGAGCGGGCCGGACGGTCGAGATTCAGGGCATGCGTCATGGGGTCAACCTGGCAGCGCGAGGGGAGCGTCGGCCGCCGCCGCATCGAGGCGCAGGCAGGCGGCGACATGGTCGGGACCGACCGGTAATGCGGGCGGGACCTGCGAGGCGCAGATCTCGGTCGCGAGCCGGCAGCGGGTGCGGAACACGCAGCCCGAGGGCGGCGAGAGCGGGCTTGGAATGTCGCCCTTGAGCACGATGCGCTCGCGCCGTGCCGTCGGATCGGGCACGGGCGCGGCGGACAGCAATGCCTGCGTATAGGGATGGCGCGGCCGGGCCATGACCTGTGCGGTCGGGCCGCTTTCCATGACTCGGCCCAGATACATGACCACCACCTCGTCGCAGAGATAATCGACCACGGCGAGGTCATGCGCGATGAACAGCATGGTCAGGCCAAGCCGCGTCCGCAGATCCTCGATCAGGTTGATGATCTGGGCCTGCACGGACACGTCGAGCGCCGAGACCGGCTCGTCGGCCACGATGAAGTCCGGCTCGACGGCAAGCGCGCGGGCAATCCCGATACGCTGGCGCTGCCCGCCCGAGAATTCATGTGGATAGCGGTCGGCCTGTTCGGGCAGGAGCCCCACCGACTGCATCAGTTCGGCGACGCGCGGGCCGCGCGCCGCACCCTTCGCGAGCCCGTGCGCATCGAGCGCCTCACCCAGGATCGAGCGCACGCGCAGGCGGGGATTGAGGCTCGAATAGGGATCCTGGAAGACGATCTGCATGCGCTTGCGCCAGGGCCGGAGCGCCTTCTCCGGCAAGGCGGCGATATCGGTGCCGTCGAACAGGACCTGGCCGG
>JBIPLL010000652.1:0-2764 GCA_044368425.1 Beijerinckiaceae bacterium | reverse complement strand
TCAAGGTTAAAACCTTGAGAAGAAGAACCAATCGCGTTGGACTTCAGCCAAGAACACAGAGTGCCGACCTTACCGGCAACAGTAGTACCATTGTCTGCTACAGAAGCTTGGTTGCCAAGAGCAATAGCTTCAACATCTCGACGCAGTTCCTGCTGGCGGCGCATCAGCTGATACGCCAGTTCCTTAGCGCGACCAATCGTATCAGATGCGTCAGCGCGGTAAGATACCTGTACAGCCTTAACTGAAATCTGATGATGGTTACCTACACGCTCACCAGTCGCGGCGTCATTACCAGTGATGTCAGAACCGTCAATAACCGCGTTGGCGATGTTCGGGTTAGACAACTGATCTTTGGTCCATTCTACATACTCATTCTTTGCAGTAGTAGAACCGACCATATCAGTGAAAGGAAGAGGAATCTTTGAAATATCAAAGATTTTGTTCATTACATCCTCGCGGATGAGACCACCAGCTTTGACTGCCTTTAGTTCAGCAGAATCCAAGACGGCAGCATTAGCAGTACCAGAACTAGCCATTTGCGTTACCTATGAAGTGAAAGTTATTTTTCGCCAAGAAGAAGAGCCGCCACAGCATCACGTTGTAAATCGCGCTGTTTATAGCCTTTTGCCTTCCTAGCATCTAGTGTTAGACGAGTCAATTTGCTCATTGGCTTAGAAGACTTCCCACTAGAACTTTGGACATTTGGGATATTTTGAATCTTTTGCTTAGATACTGACTTGCCCTTTCTATAGGCTATCGCATCTTTAATAATTTCAAGATGACGATAATCGTTCAGCATCGCAAATTCATCTTGCGTAATCCCGTATTCCTTAGAAATAATTGCTCCTATTTCATTGATATTTGAACGCAATACCTCTTGGTCTCTCCAAGCGGGATTATGCTCAAGCACCTTCTGAAGTTGAAAATCCAAGTATCTAGCAAAGTTTTGCTGGTATTCTTGAGATTGTTGCATAGACAGCTGATTTTTCTCGGCACCAACAGCAGCTAAAGCATTCTGTATTCCTTGGTTTTTGGCCTGGAAATCGGCAACTTTAGCAGCGTATTCACCGGGATTCTGTACTCTAAGCAAATCCCAATCTACATTAGCATATTCGCTTACTAGATTGTTGTGGAGCATTTGGGTTAATCTTTCTGCAGCTTCCAACTTATTAGTCAGAGTCTGCGCCGCATGAGCTTTTAACTGGTCAAATTCTCTCTTCTCTTCTGCAAGAGCTTGAGATTTCTGAGTGACGTGCTTGTTGATTTGGTAACCAGCAATTACATCTTTCAGAGGCAGTGTAGAGACTTCCCCATCTACTTTAACAACAATGCCTTTTAAATTGCCTTTGTCGTCAAGTATAAGTTGATTGTCTTCCACACCAAGCGCTTTGGCCCAAGTAAGGTCTTCATCAGATTGCTCATCTTGGTCCTTGTCGCCATCAGCACTAGAGTCTTCACCTTCTTCTTGTTGACCTTCTGATTCACTGTTACCAGCTTCATTAAGTCCAAGTTGTTGGTCTTCGCTACCAGTCTGTTCGTCTTCTTCACCGATAAGTAAAGAAGCAATATCATCAACTGGATTAACGACGGACGCTGCTTCACCAGTAGTCTGAGTCGTAATACCATTCATAAAATCACCATTTGTTGTGTTAAACCGCTATATGATGCATTAATGCTTTATTGCATCAGATAATTGTCTGAGTGCTACTTTACCACCATCTATATCTGATTTGATTCTACCCTCCAAAGAAGAAACCGCCATTTGTAAGTATTTTAATTTCATTATATAATCTGGGTCAGGGTCTACAGCAAGGAAACTATTAAAGAGTTCTTCGTTGGTTCGTTTAATGAAGTCCTCAAAATACGTGTCATAGACGTGTTGAGCACGTTGGCCTCTATCAACATCCGTCTGTAGTCTCGCTTCCTGTTCTGAGTTCATTCTTAATTACCTTTAATAGGGTCTAACCTCTTTATTTTATTCATTTCTGCTTGAATATCTTTGAGCATACTAACTTCTTTCTTGTGCATTTCTAGTCTTTGCTTAGCCAGATCAAGAATTTCTTTATTTAACTCATTACTTACTTCTACCGTTTCAGAAGTTTTGTTAAGTTTTTCTAACCTGTCAGATACCAAAGAAGACAAATCTTTTAAGATAATCTGATTTTGTGATGCTATTTCTTCTACACCTTTCGTTACAGACTGCACCCGTTCTTCTGCTCTGTAATCTACAATTGTACCTGAACCAAGAACGGTAGTTATAACAGAGGCCACTCCGACGAGAAATTTCGTAGCTTGATCTTTAGTCTGCAAATCCATACTAAGCTACCTGCTCCAAAGTTTTGCGGTTAGAAAGTGCATTCTGTTCTTGTTGGTTCTGTGCTTCAACCTCAATTCGAGTCAATTCTATAGCAGCCTTTGTTTCAATCTCATATTTCTTGAGTGAGCGGTCAGCGTCTTTGCCAGCAGCTTCTGCTTGCTGCTTAGAATCTAAGAGCTGAGCTTTGAGATTTTCTACTTGGGCTTTGAGAACAACATTATCCTGCTGAGCTTGTGCCATTTTCAGATTAGCTTCAGCAGTTTGCAATTGAGCTTGCAGTAGAGCAATCTGTTGCTGTTTCTGTTCTTGCTCTGCTTGCTGCTGTTGCTGCTGTTTCTGTTCTGCTGCCTGTTGTCCTTCTGGGCTGGCTGGATCCAAGAAGTATTTACTCGCGCCGTTCAGTTCGCCAAATTTAGCCAAGTCATCAATTGCTGCATAAACTTTCTG
>JBIPLL010000516.1:0-2767 GCA_044368425.1 Beijerinckiaceae bacterium | reverse complement strand
CAGCAGGCCCGCCCCGGCGGCTTGCGGCGTCATGCGTCGTTGAAGGACAGGTAAGCCATGGCCGTCCGCAGGCTCGCCCCCGAACCGATCCAGCCCGAGGCTTTTGCCTTCACGCCGGCCAATATTGAGTGGGCGAAGGGGCAGATCGCGAAATATCCGCAGGGCCGCGAGGCCTCGGCGGTGATCCCGCTCCTGTGGAAGGCGCAGGAGCAGCATGGCTGGCTCCCGCGCGCCGCCATCGAGGAGATCGGGCGCATGCTTGGCATGCCCTTTATCCGCGTGCTGGAGGTGGCGACCTTCTACACGATGTTCAATCTGGAGCCCGTCGGTCAGTATTTCGTCCAGCTTTGTGGCACCACGCCATGCGCCCTGCGCGGCGCGGAGGCGATCAAGCAGGTCTGCCGTGACCGCATCGGCGACGAGCGTCATGTCTCGGCCGACGGGAAGTTCTCGTGGCTCGAGGTCGAGTGCCTTGGCGCCTGCTGCAACGCGCCGATGGTCCAGATCAACTATGATTATTACGAGGACCTGACGCCAGAGAGCTTCAACAAGCTGCTCGACGACATGGCTGCCGGACGTCCCGTCAAGCCCGGCCCGCAGAACGGCCGTCAGGCCTCCTGCCCGGAAGGCGGCCCCCAGACGCTGACCGATCCCGCGCTCTATGACGGATCGGTCATCGGCGCCTGGCGCAAGCGCTTCGAGGAGGAGGCTGCGAAGTCTGCCGAATCCGCGCCCGCTGGTGCCAGTGAGAAGAAGTGAGGATTGGCCATGCTCGCGGATCGTGATCGCATCTTTACCAATCTCTACGGCTTCCAGTCCCCGGGGCTGAAGGCTGCGCAGATGCGCGGCGCCTGGGACGGCACGAAGTTTCTGCTCGAGAAGGGCAGGGACTGGGTCATCAACGAGATGAAGGCCTCGGGCCTGCGCGGCCGTGGCGGCGCCGGCTTTCCGACCGGGCTGAAATGGTCCTTCATGCCCAAGCAGTCGGACGGGCGCCCGCATTACCTTGTCGTCAATGCCGACGAATCCGAGCCGGGAACCTGCAAGGACCGGGAGATCATGCGGCACGATCCGCATCTCCTGATCGAGGGCTGCCTGATCGCGTCCTTCGCGATGGGCGCGAATGCCTGCTACATCTATATCCGTGGCGAATATGTCCGCGAGCGCGAGGCGCTGGAAGCCGCTGTTCAGGAGGCTTATGACGCGCGCCTTATCGGCAAGGACAATATCCATGGCTGGCCTTTCGACCTCTACGTGCATCACGGCGCCGGCGCCTATATCTGCGGCGAGGAGACGGCCCTGCTCGAAAGCCTCGAGGGCAAGAAGGGCATGCCGCGCATGAAGCCGCCATTCCCGGCAAATGTCGGGCTCTATGGCTGCCCCACCACCGTCAACAACGTCGAATCGATCGCCGTTGCAGGGACGATCCTGCGCCGTGGCGCGTCCTGGTTCGCCGGGATCGGTCGCCCCAACAATGTGGGCACGAAGCTGTTCTGCGTCTCGGGCCACGTCAACAAGCCGTGCAACGTTGAAGAAGCCATGGGCTTGCCCTTCCGCGAACTGATCGACCGCCATTGCGGCGGCATCCGCGGCGGCTGGGACAACCTGCTCGCCGTCATCCCTGGCGGTTCGTCTGTCCCCTGCGTCCCGGCTGACCAGATCATCGACACGCCGATGGACTTCGACAGCTTGCGGGCGCTGAAATCCGGCCTCGGCACGGCGGCGGTCATCGTCATGGACAAGTCGACCGACATCGTGCGGGCCATCACGCGCATCTCGTATTTCTACAAGCACGAGAGCTGCGGCCAGTGCACACCCTGCCGCGAGGGAACGGGCTGGATGTGGCGCGTGCTCAACCGCATGTCGGAAGGCCGTGCCCAGAAGCGCGAGATCGACATGCTGCTGGAAGTGACCTTCCAGGTGGAAGGCCACACGATCTGCGCGCTCGGCGATGCCGCCGCGTGGCCCGTTCAGGGCCTGATCCGGCATTTTCGGCACGAGATCGAGAAGCGGATCGACCAATATGCCGCCAATCCGCACAGCGAGCCTGTGCGGGTGGCAGCCGAATGAGAGCGGCCCCCATGGGAGCGATCACCACCGACCAGTTCCTCCAGCGCGTCGGCTTCATGCTGATGGCTTTGGGCGCTGCCTTCGTGTTGGCGGCGTTGACCGGTGCCGGTCCGCTCCTGCCGGCAGCGACTGCTGCGGCTTGCGGCATCGCGCTGGCTGCCGACCTGCATTTCGGTGCCGCACCCCGCTTCGAGAAACAGGCGATGGAATTCGCCGGCTATAGTGCACTCGCCCATGTCGTCATGGCGATCGAGAAGGTGTTCTGATGCCCAAGCTCATCATTGACGGTCAGGACATCGAGGTTCCCGCGGATTACACCGTGCTGCAGGCCTGCGAGATGGCCGGAGCCGAGGTGCCGCGCTTCTGCTTCCATGAGCGGCTGTCGATTGCCGGCAATTGCCGCATGTGCCTCGTCGAGGTGAAGGGCGCCCCCAAGCCGCAGGCCTCATGCGCCATGGCAGTGCGCGACCTGCGTCCTGGCCCGAACGGCGAGCCGCCGGTCGTCAACACGAAGACCCCGCTGGTCAAGAAGGCCCGCGAAGGCGTCATGGAATTCCTGCTGATCAACCATCCGCTCGATTGCCCGATCTGCGATCAGGGCGGCGAATGCGACCTGCAGGATCAGGCGGTCGCCTATGGCCGCGGCGGCTCGCGCTATCACGAGCACAAGCGCGCGGTGACCGAGAAGAACATGGGC
>JBIPLL010000515.1:0-2770 GCA_044368425.1 Beijerinckiaceae bacterium | reverse complement strand
TCGAGGCGCGAGGCGAGATAGTCGCGGTCGTAGATCGTGTCGGCCAGTGCGAGGTCGGCATGGATCTCGTCGTCGCGCCAGTCGGTCAGGGGCGGGTAGAAGTCGATCCCGACGGCGTCGATGGCCGGGCTTGCCCAGAGCGGGTCGAGCGGAAAACGAACCTCCGAGCCGCCGGCGCGGACATGGGCGCCATATTCCGTCCAGTCGGCGGCATAGGTGATCTTCGTGGCCGGTCCGAGCAGGGCCTTTAGGTCCTGCGCCAGCGCGACGAGCCTGCTCACAGCCGGATAGGCACCCGGTCCCGAACGCACACGCGTCAGTGCGGCATATTCGGTACCGATCACGAAGCCCTGTACACCTCCAGCAGCAATTGCAAGCTGGGCGTAATGCAGGACGAGCCGACGCAGCGTCCAGATATCGGGCTGTGCGCAGACAACCTCCTCGCCGGCGAGCGAAAGCGCACTTGCCGGAAGCGTGCCGAAAAGGGCATCGACCTGCAGGGCTGCGGCGGCGGTCCCGTCCGGCGAGCCCGGCCGTCCGGGGGCGGGATCGCAGGTGATGCGACCGCGCCAGGGATAGGCGGGCTGGGACGACGCCCCCGTCCAGGGATCGGCCAGCCCGTTTCCTGCCGGCACATCCATCATCACGAACGGATAGAGCACGACCTCCCAGCCGCGCCCCTTCAGCTCACCGATCAGGCGGCGCACGCTCGCATCGCTCGGGGTGCCGCCATAGGCCGGATTTCCGGCCACGCGCGACACCTCGACGGCCTGGCTTCGATCGAGCCCGGCAACGCGCCATTCATGGGGCTGGGTCACCTTGGCGGCATCGTCCATGCGCGGCTCGATACGGCACTGGCCGGCCCGCAAGTCGGTGCCAAACCACGTCACGATGAGCGACACGCGCTCCAGACCGGGGCACAAAGCCTCCAGCGCATCGAGCGAAGCGAGAACATCGCTGCCATGCGTGAGCTGGTTGCGGTTCTCGTATCGCGTGACGCCGGGGGCGGGAATGCGCGCGACCGCCTGCGGGTCGTAGCCGAACTCGCTGGCGCCGGGGATCAGGCATACCGCCTTGATCCTTTCGCCAAGCCCGCCGACGGGGCGGATCACCTCAAACGTGAACTGCGGCACGCGGTTGCCGAAATCGGCAAGCGGCAGGCGCTCGAACACGACATAGGCAAGGCCGCGATAGGCCGGCGCCTGCCCCGCGCCCTCCTTGGCCACGATGAGGGGATCGGGCGACTGATCCGGGGTTCCGCGATGCAGGCGCATGGTCACGCCCGTCAGGTCCAGTTCACGGCCGTCGGCCCAGACACGGCGGACGAAAGCGACCGATCCCTCGCAAAGCCCGACCGCGATATTCGCGAAATAACTGTAGTTCATCGTGATCGTCCGGGGGCCGCGCGGCGCACCCTTGCCGCCTTGCGCACCGGCCCGGCTGACCTGCGTGGTCACGATCTCCTCGAAGCGGGTGGCCCAGATGAGCTGGCCGCCGAGCCGCGCCCGCCCGTAGAGACGCGGGATGGCCGCGCCTGCCTGCGAGGCGAGGCCATCCATGTCGCGCAGG
Source organism: Beijerinckiaceae bacterium (assembly GCA_044368425.1). Classification (GTDB taxonomy): domain Bacteria; phylum Pseudomonadota; class Alphaproteobacteria; order Rhizobiales; family Beijerinckiaceae; genus JBIPLL01. Next base: position 1,201 of record JBIPLL010000515.1, on the reverse strand, counting down.
CGCGGACCCTCGACGCGGCGTGTTCCACCGCCGGCACCGCCACCGAACAGCGCTGAATCGAGCGCATAGCCTGCGAGACCGCCCAGCGCACGCCCGGCAATGGCGCCAGCCGGGCCGCCGACGAGGCCGCCGATCGCGGCGCCCGCGACCTGAAGAACGAGCGTCGCCATCAGGGCATCTCCTCAGGTTGGGGAATGGGGGGAAAGGCGAAGGCAGCGGCAGCCTGACGCTGCCAGACACCACGCCAGGGGGTCCGGGCGACGCATGCGCCCTCATGGGCGTGGATCAGCGCGTCACCAGGCGCGAGGATGGCGCAGTGCTTGAACGGCAGGTGCCGGCGCCATCTGAACAGCAGGACGTCACCCGGCTGCGCGTCGTCCGGGGCCAGAGGCACAAGATGCCGGGTCGCGGCCTCCAGCAGCGTCTCCGCGCGGCCCGCCTCCGCCCAGTCCGGCGCATAAGGCGGCACGGCTTCCGGCTCGTCGCCACGCAGTGCGCGCCAGATCCCGCGCAGCAGACCGAGGCAATCGCACCCGACGCCCTTCAGCGATGCCTGATGGCGATAGGGCGTTCCGATCCAGTCCGTCGCCTCGGCAAGCACCGCCGCGCGCATCACGTTGCAGGGCGCGCGGATCATCGGAACAGCGAGCCGCCGTCGAGGCCGGGCTCCCCTTGCCGGGCCACGCGCACGAGCCAGTCATTGCCCGGCATATGCGGGAAGCCCCGGAAATTGACGGCGTTTGCGAAGCGGTCACGGCAGGTCGCGAACTGCTTGTCGCAGCCAGCCGTCAGCGTGAAGGCATCGCCGGGCATGATGGCGGCGGACGTCGCCTGCCAGAGGTCGAGAACGGTTTGGTCCGGCTCGACCCGGTGCGTCTTCACCTCGACCCCCGCGCCTGCATTGGCGCCGGCCGTCCAGACAAGATGACCGCGCGTGAACCATCCGTCGGGGAATGTTTCGAGGCCGTCGCAGCGGATTCGCAGATGACCGTCGCTCTCAAGCACGGTTGCGGTCGCGCGATAGGCCGGCGCATTCCGGTCGATGCCGCAGCGGGCATCGCCGAAATCGGCGTCGCAGGCCGTCGTGTAGAGGCGTCCCTGCTCGGCATCGAGGGCATGCATCAAGCTGCGCAATTCGGCGACGAAGGCCGTCTCGCTGCGTCGCACTTCGCCGATCGTGGCGATGTCGAGCAGGATGCGC
>JBIPLL010000514.1:0-2771 GCA_044368425.1 Beijerinckiaceae bacterium | reverse complement strand
ATCTGGAACGGGCTCTCACCCCTCACGTGATTCCAACTACCGGAAATTTTTTCCGTTATGTTGACATGACGCGGACTCAACCATAGTCTGATCCCAACACGGCGGAAACACGCCATCCGCGAGCCGGGGACACCGGCGAGCGGGCCGATGGGGGAAGCGTTAATGCGGATTCTGGTCCTGAAGCCCTATGCCGGTCGCACGCAGGAGCGGGAGCACTGCCAGGCTATCGCCCGGCCCGACACCCAGGTCGACTTCGAGAACCTCGAAGGCGAATATCCGATCAAGCACGTCCATCACCGCTATTTCCGCTATCAAGCGATCGACCAGACGGTCGAACACGTGCTGCGGGCGGAAGCGGCTGGCTATGACGGGGTCTGCCTCGCCTGTGGCGGCGATCCCGGCCTCTACGAGGCGCGCGAACTCGTCAATATTCCCGTCACCGGCACGTTCGAGGCGGCCGGTCACGTCGCGGCGACGATGGGACACAAGTTCTCGGTCGTCACCACGGTCGACTATGCCCGTCCGCAGATGGAAGAGCTCGCGATCCTCTACGGCTTCGGCCACAAGCTCGCCTCGGTGCGCACGCTGAACATTCCGGGCCGTGATCTCTATATCGACACGACGAAGCCCGAGAGCGTCGTCAAGCGCATCAACGACGTGGCGCGCCAGTGCGTGGAAGAGGACGGGGCCGAGGTCATCGTTCTGACCGCGACGCTCGCGGGTACGCTTTATACCCAGGCAACCAATTCGCGCATGACGGAAGTCGGCGCGCCGCTGGTGGACGCCATGCTCGTCGCCTTCAAGCAATGCGAGATGATGGTCGACCTCCAGCAGAAGGCGGGCCTGCCGCCGATCAGCCGGGTCAGCGCCTTCCGCACGCCCTATGAGCCGGAATACCGGCGGATGCGGGCCTTCCAGAAGCGGCCGCTCTATCGCGGGCTTGCGGACGAACCCACCGAGTAAGCACTCATCCCGACCTGCGGCAGCCTGGGAGGCTTCCAATGGATCACGAGGATCATGGACCGACACGGACGGAGCGGACGGGTCTTCTCGTCATCTCGGCCCTGTTCGTCGCGTTCGGGCTGTTCTGGAGCCATGCGGCAACGCAGATTCCGGAGCGGACATCGTTCAATGCGATCCCGCCAAGCCTGTTGCCGTTCTGGGCCGGCCTGTTCTTCGCCTTCATGGGCGCCGTCATCTTCATCGGCGCCTGGCGCAGCGCGCCGTCCGATCGGGCGCTGACGGAGGAGGAGGCGGAACTTGCCGTCGATCGCAAGGGTCTCATCCGTGTGGGCCTGATGATGGCGGGGCTGCTGGTCTTCATCCTGTTCTTCGAGAAGATCCATTACGCGATCACGACCTTCTTCATCACCGCCGTCGGGCTGGCGATTGCCGGCGAACCGATCCGACCGCGCCTGTTCATTGTCGCGGCCGCGATCGCCGGGTCGTTCTTCCTGATCTTCATCTACTGGCTCAAGGTGCCGCTGCCGGGCAGCCGCTACTTCTAGGGAGGAAGTGCGCGTGGATATCCTGGCTTCATTCGCATCGGGTCTTGCGACCGCAATCACGCCGGAGAACCTTTTCTTTCTGCTGATCGGCGTGCTGGCGGGCAATCTCGTGGGCGTACTGCCGGGCCTGGGCCCCACGACGGGAACCGTCCTGCTGATCCCGCTCACCTTCGGCATGGCCCCGACGACGGCGATCATCATGCTGTCGGGCGTCTATTATGGCGCGATGTATGGCGGCTCGACCACGTCGATCCTGCTGAATGTGCCAGGCGAATCCTCGTCGGTCATGACAGCCGTGGAAGGGCACAAGCTCGCGCGGCAGGGGCGCGCGGGTGCAGCCCTCAGCATGAGCGCCATCAGTTCATTCGTCGCAGGCACGGCGGCCGTCATCGGTCTCATGTTCCTGACGCCGCCCATGGCGAAGCTTGCCCTGTCCTTCGGGCCGCCGGAGGAATTCGCGCTCCTGTTTGCCGCCTTCACCATTGTCGCCAGCCTCGGCGGCGGCTCGATGTCCAAGGGCCTCGCCATGGCGGGGCTGGGCGTGGTCCTTGCCACGATCGGGCTTGAGCCCGTGGCGGCACAACAACGCATGACCTTCGGCCTGCCGCCCCTCGAGCAGGGAATCAGCTTCATCGCCGCCTCGATCGGGCTGTTCGCGCTGCCGGAGGTGATGGAGGCGATGGAGCGGCCTGGCCGCATGATCTACAAGCGCGTGACGACCAAGATTAATTCGCTGCTGCCGACACGTCAGGACATGAAGGAATCGGCCACCGCCTTCCCGATGGGCGCAACGGTCGGCTTCTTCGGCGGCATCATGCCCGGCGCGGGCGCGACGATCTCGGCCTTTCTCGCCTATGACATCCAGAAGCGCATATCGCGCCAGCCGGAGAAGTTCGGGAAGGGCTCGATCGAAGCCGTTGCCGCCGTGGAAGGGGCCAACAATGCCGCCTCTACCGGCGCCATGATTCCGATGCTGAGCTTCGGCATTCCGGGATCGGGGACGACGGCCGTCATCATGGGCGCCATGATGATCCATGGCCTGCGGCCGGGGCCCATGCTCTTCGAGACCAATCCCGACTTCGTCTGGGCACTGGTCGCCAGCATGTATCTCGGCAACATCATGCTGCTGATCCTGAACCTGCCCCTGATCTGGATCTGGATCAGCTGCCTGCGCATCCCGGGTCACATCGTTCTGACAGCCGTGCTGGCGCTCTCGGTGACCGGTGTCTACGCCGAGGATAACTCGCTCGACAACGTCATCTT
>JBIPLL010000034.1:0-11750 GCA_044368425.1 Beijerinckiaceae bacterium | reverse complement strand
GAGGACTTTGCCGGCGCGCTGGAACATGCGGTGAAGTCGAACCGGCCCTACCTGATCGACGTGCACGTCGATGCCAATGTCCGTCCGCCCGCAACGGGCGCCTGGTCGCTGCCGCCTGTGCCGCACAAGGAGCCGGTCTTCGGCCGCCGCTTGCTGCCGGCCGACCTGATCTGACGCGACGGGGCAGGGGGACGCCTTGGCAATCATCCTGGTCACAGGCGGCGCCGGCTTTGTCGGCGCCGCCCTCGTCGAGGCTCTGGCGGAACGCGGCGACAGGGTCGTTGCCTTCGACATCGCCCGCACGCCGGCCATCGAGCGGTTATGTGCAGCCTATCCGAATGTCGCCTTCATGCCCGGCGAGATCGGGGAATGGCCTCACATCGCCCATGCGCTTCGTGACGTCAGGCCCGATGCCGTCATCCACTGCGCTGCGCTTGTCGGCGTGGCCAACGCCATGGCCAGTCCGCTCGCCACCCTGCGCGTCAATGTCGAGGGCACGCTGAGCCTGATGTCGGCGATGCGCCTGTTCGAGGTGGGACGTCTGATCAATCTCTCGTCGGAGGAGATCTACGGTCCGTTCCTGACCCCGATCATCGACGAGAGCCATCCCTGCTTTCCGGCCAAGGTCTACGGGATTTCCAAGTTCACGGCCGAGCAGCTCGCGCGCGATGTGGCGGCGGAAACGGGCATGGAGATCATCCATATCCGCACATGCTGGGTCTACGGGCCGGGCCTGCCGCGTCCGCGAATTCCCAAGAACCTGATCGACGCGGCTGTGGATGGACGCTCGCTTCATCTGCCCGGCGGGGCCGACTACCGCGTCGACCAGATCTATATCGACGACCTCGTGCAGGGCATCCTCAAGGCGCTTGACCATCCCCGCCACGAGCACGACGCCTATCACATCACGACCGGCAAGGCGCCGCCCCTGCGCGACGTGGTCACGCATATCCGGGAACTGATCCCGCAGGCCGACATCTCGATCGGAGACCAAACCTACATGGTCGGCGGCGAGCCGGCCGTGATCAAGGGCGCGCTCGATTTCAGCCGTGCCCGCGCCGCTTTCAATTACACGCCGCGCTTCTCCTTGCGTGACGGAATCCATGCCTGCATTGCGGCGCGCCGGGCCGCCCTCGGCAAGGCCTGAGCCATGGCGGAGGCTACCGGCCATGACGTCATCGTCGTCGGCTCGGGGGCTGCGGGCCTGACGGCCGCCGCGACGGCAGCGGCGGATGGCCTGAAGGTCCTCCTGCTCGAGGCGAGCGACTGGATCGGCGGCACCACGGCGATTTCCGGCGGGATGGTCTGGGCGCCCGCCAATGCCCACCTGCCCGGAGACAGCCTTGAGGCCGCGCGCCTCTACCTTGACGCCACGGCGCCGGCCTCAAGCGGCGATCCCTCCCGCGAGGTCTTCCTGACGCAGGCCGCGCGGGCCATGGCCGATCTGGAAAGCCGCACCGCCCTGCGCCTGCGCCCGGTCACGACCTATCCAGATTATTATCCCGACCTTCCCGGCGCGACCTCCGGCGGGCGCGTTCTGGAGCCCGTGCCATTCGACGGCCGCGAACTGGGCGCTGCCTTCGCCTGGCTGCGTCCGCCATTGCCGGAATTCACCCTGTTCGGCGGCATGATGGTCAGCCGTGCCGATCTCCCGCATTTTCGCCGGGTCTTTCGCAGCCCGCGCTCGTTTCTGCGGGTGGCGCGCCTCGTCGCCGGATATGCCGTCCAGCGCCTTACGGCCCCGCGCGGCGCGACGCTGTATCTGGGCAATGCGCTCGCCGGACGCCTGCTGAAATCCTGCCTCGACCTCGGCGTCGAGATCAGGCGCAACGTGATCGTGACCGGCCTTCACAGACAGGCGGGCCGCGTGGCGGGCCTGCGGGTGAGCAGCGGCACCGCAGACGGGCGCGAGGAGACGCTGCTGGCCGGGCGCGGCATCATCCTCGCGACCGGGGGTCTGTCGCACGATCCGCAATTGCGCGCGAAAGTCTTGCCGGCACTGGCCCAGGACACGAGCGCGACGGTGCCGGTCGCAGCCACGGCAGGCGCCCGGCTCGCCACGGACATCGGTGCGCGCGTCGCGGCAACCGACGCCAATCCCGCCTTCTGGGTTCCGGGCTCGCGCTACACGCGCCGCGACGGATCGGTGGGAATATTCCCCCATACCGTCACCGACCGGGGCAAGCCCGGCATCATCGCCGTGGATGCCACGGGGCGGCGCTTCGTCAACGAGGCGCTTTCGTATCATGAATTCGTCCTGGCCCAGTTGCGGGCAGGCGAGCGTGCGGTCCCGGCCTGGCTCGTCTGCGACAGCCATTTTCTCTGGACCTACGGTCTGGGCGCCATCCGCCCGTTCCGGCGCTCCTTCCGCCACGAGACCGAGACCGGCTATCTGCGTTCCGGCGCCAGCATCGCCGCCCTTGCCAAGGCCATCGGCGTCCCCGCTGACGCCCTCGTGCGGACGGTAACGCGCTTCAATGCCGATGCGGTGCACGGTCGGGACACGGAATTCGGGCGCGGCGGCGACATCTACCAGCGCTATCTCGGCGACGCGTCGGTCAGCCCCAATCCCTGCGTGGCGCCGATCCTCAAGCCGCCCTTTCACGCCATCGCCGTCTATCCCTCGGAACTCGGGGCGGCGACGGGCTTGCTCACCGACGGACAGGCACGCGTGCTGGACGGCGAGGGGAGGCCCATCCCCGGTCTTCATGCCGTCGGAAACGACATGCATTCGGTGATGGGAGGCGCCTATCCCGCCCCCGGCATCACGCTGGGACCGGCCATCACCTTCGCCTGGCTCGCGGCCCGTGCCCTCGCCATGCCGCAGGACCGCCCGGACGCGGCCCCCGATACAATGGCGCGGGCGTCATGAGCCCAACATCATCCCTTGCGCCGGTCGATGAGGCGCAGCAGCGCATCGAAGGCGAGCGGATAGGAATCGACGCCGAAGCCCGCGACGAAGCCCTCGCACGCCTCCGCCGTCACCGTCTTGAGATGGCCTGTGATCGAATGTTTCGTCATGTGGACCTCGACATAGGGGAGGCCCGGCTTCACGCCCATCAGGCAGTCGCGCAGCGCATGACCGGCATACTGGAAGCCCGCCGGGTTCATCAGGATGCCGTCGAAGCCTTCATCTGCCGCAGCGAAGATCCGGTTGATCGCCTCGCCCTCGATATTCGTGTAGAAAATCTCGATCATGGCGCCGCTCGCGCGGGCATGGTCGCGCATCATCGCATCGACCTGCGCGGCCGTCGTAGTCCCGTAGCGCTCCGGCTCCCGCCGTCCCAGAAAGACCATGTTCGCGCCCTGCAGGAACAGGATCTTGCGGGAGGGGCGGATAACGGACGGCACTGTCATGATCGGTCTCCGGACGGGGCGGGCCAGCCATGTGGGAATGCTTCGGCTGACCTGTCGAAATGCGACATTGACATATTCAATCTTGCATTGAGAAATAATCAAGCAGAAGCTCGTGTCGCGCCTGACCACATCCGGGTCAGGGCGCGGGCGGGGTCCGCGACGCAATGGACACAGCGCAGCGCCACAAGAGACGGCACGCGCCGCAGGAGACAGGCATGAGTGAGCGCCGCACCGTGATCCGCAACATTGCCGAGGTGCCGTGGAAGGAATTCCCGAACCATTTCGGCGGGGCGCTGTCGAAGCCGCTTGTCGATGCCGAGGGCCTTGGTGCGACGCAGATCGACCACCGCATCTCGAGCTATGCGCCGATGGCCTATGTCGCGCGCCACAAGCACAAGGTGCAGGAGCAGATCTACCACGTACTGTCGGGCGAGGGTCTGTTCGAGTTCGGCGACGACAAGCGCGTCGTGCGGGCCCATGACGTGATCTTCATCCCGCCCGGAATCGAGCATTCCTTCACCAATACCGGGCTCGATAACCTGGTCTTCCTCGTCATCACCTCCCCGATCGTGGACGAGTGATCGCCATTCCTGCGGAGTCGGCCCAATGAATTTCGACAATGTTCTGGTCACGGGTGCAGGCGGACTGCTCGGTCAGGCTGTGGTGCGCGAGCTGGGCGGTCGCTGCCGCGTGCGCGGCTTCGACCTCAAGGCGGGCAGCGCGCCCATCGACTGGGTCACGGGTGATCTCACCGATCCCGCTTCGGTCGCACGCGCGGTCGAGGGGCAGGACGCCATCATCCAGATCGCCGCGATCCCGAATATCTGGTCGGGTTCCGGCGAGAAGATCATGCAGGTCAACGTCGTCGGCCTCTGGAATCTCCTGAGCGCGGCCGAGTCTGCCGGCGTGCGCCGCGTCGTCATCTGCTCCAGCGATTCGGTCGTCGGGTTCACGGTGCGCGAGGGCATGATGCATCCCCCGCAATACCTGCCCGTCGATCTCGATCATCCCCTGCGCCCGACCGATCCCTATGCGCTGAGCAAGCAGCTTGGCGAGGAAATGGGCCGCAGTTTCGCCGAGCGCGGCAAGATGGAGATCGTTGTCCTGCGCCCGGTCTTCGTGGCCTACCCCGAAATGTATGGCGAGATCGCCGCCCGTTCGCGCGATCCGCAGAATTATCGCGGCATGCCCGCCGGCGGCCCGGCGTCAGCAGGCGGCGGACCCAGCTGGCATCAGGTCGATCCGCGCGACGCGGCGCGTGCCTTCCGCCTCTCGCTCGAGATGAAGAACGTCACCTTCGAACGCTTCTTCCTTTCGGGACGTGTGACGCTGCACCCGAAGCCGACCCTGGAGCGTCTTCGCGAGGTGCTCGGCGGCCGTCTTCCGCCAGTCCGGCGTCCGGAATTCTACGAGGCCAATCCCTTCGCGCCGCTCTACGACATCGAGCAGACGCGCGATCGTCTCGGCTTCGAGGCCGAATATGATGCGCGGGAAATCTCGCTCCTGCGCCAGCCCGTTCCGGCATGAGGGGACAATGAAATGGCCACCGCCACGCAATCGGACCAGCCCGGCTTCCTGAATGTCGACCTGACCGGCCGGCGCGTGCTCATCACCGCCGGTGCCGCCGGCATCGGCCGCACGATCGCGGAGGCCTTCCTCGACCGGGGCGCGCGGGTGCATGTCTGCGACATCGACGAGGCTGGGCTCGACGATGCCCGGTCCTTCGCGGCGAGCAGCGGCCTGCCCTTGACCGTCTCGCGGGCGGACGTCTCCGATCCGCGGGCCGTGGATGCGCTTTTCGCAGCGGCGCTCGACGCTCTGGGCGGCCTCGACGTGCTCGTGAACAATGCCGGCATTGCAGGCCCCACTGCCGCCATCGAGAATGTGGAGCCTGAGCCCCTGCGCGCGACGCTCGCGGTCGACGTCGAATCCATGTTCCATTGTTCACGCCGCGCTGTGCCACTGCTGCGCGCGGCCGGCGGCGGCAGCATCATCAACATGTCCTCGGTCGCCGGGCGCCTGTCCTATGCAATGCGCACACCCTATGCGGCGGCCAAGTGGGGCGTTGTCGGCTTCAGCCGCAGTCTCGCTCTCGAACTCGGCCCCGACCGGATCCGCGTCAACGCGATCCTGCCGGGACATGTCAACACGACCCGTTTCAAGGCGGTCTATACCCGTCGTGCGGAAGCGGCCGGCGTGACGCCGGAGGTGATGCGCGACGCGGTGCTCGAGCGCGTCGCCATGCGCTCGACCGTCGAGAAAAGCGACATTGCCAACATGGCGCTCTATCTTGCCTCGCCCTATGGCGCGGTGATCACCGGTCAGGCCATCAGCGTCTGCGCCGGGGTGGAGATGATGTTCTGACGGCTGCTCCGTCGCCGGTCCGGCGACGGATGCGGCCTTATGGTCGATTTGCGCCGTATCGTCGGGTTCCGGTCCGGTCGATGCGACGGTTTGAAACGAAGCCTTCGACTTAGAAAGGCGTTGTCACGATACGGCAGGCGAGATATTTGCCGCATTTTGGATCTGGGCATCCCGCCCCGCCGGATGCGCGCCGCCCCCGTGGCGCGCGGCGAAAGGGATTGGAGACACGGCATGGCGCCGAAGCAATTGGGCAAGGAGACGGGCGATCCGGCGTTGACGCCCGGCGCAGCCCGGTCGCGCGTGCGACGGGAGCCTGTTCAGCCCGGCGGGCTTGCGGCCGAAAGCGATGCGAGCGGCAGCCGTGGCGGGGGCGTCCAGTCCATCGAGCGCTGCTTCGCGATCCTGACCGAAGTCGCCCGCAATCCGGACGGCATCAGCCTCGCGGAGCTGTCCAAGGCGGTCGGCCTGCATACCAGCACGACCTTCCACCTTGTGCGCACGATGGTCGAGCTTGGCGCCGTGCGCCAGGACAAGGCGACGAAGCGATACCATCTCGGGCGCACGATCTTCGGCCTTGCCGCCAGCTCGTCGAGCGAGGTCGAGCTTGTCGCGACCGCCAAGCCGTTCCTCGAGGAACTCTCCGCGACGAGCGGCGAAAGCAGCCATCTCGGCCTGCCGTCCGGGTCGGACGTGGTGATTGCAGCGCGCGTCGCGGGAGCAGGCTCCTTCCAGCTCGTCGAGCGCACCGGTGGCCTGCGCCCAGCCCATTGCACCGGACTTGGCAAGGTGCTGCTCTCGGCCATGGCGCCGGCCCTCCTCGAGCGATACCTCGCCTCCGCCGATCTCAAGGGCTGGACGCCAAAGACCATCACCGATCCCGAGCAGTTGCGCGCGGAGATCGAGCGCGTGCGCCGCATGGGCGTTGGCTATGACGACGCCGAATTCGACAACGAGGTCCGCTGTGTCGCGGCCCCGGTCTTCGATTTCAGCGGACATGTGGTTGCCGCCGTTGGCGTTTCGGGGCCGATCTGGCGCATGTCCCTGCCTCGTCTCGAGGAGATGGCGCAGCATGTGCGGCGGACGGCGTCCGAGGTGTCGCGCGAACTGGGCTACCGCCCGGTCACGCAGGCGGCACAGTAACGAACGGTATCGCGCAAACACGGCCATGGCCGTGCGCTTTTATGATCTGAACAAGCCACTCATATTGTCGCAAGATTGCCCGTCTTCGATGGGAGCAGATCATGGGCGGCAAGAACGAACGCGACCATCCGGTTCCGGCAGGCGGGACGCGCGGCGCACCGCTGGTCATGGATCGCGGCATCGGGCGCGGCATCCTCGCCATCTGGCACGACATAGCCCCCGAGGCGGCTGCCGACGTGCTCGACTGGTATGATCGCGAGCATCATTTCGAGCGCCTTGCCGTTCCGGGCTTTCGCAATGTGCGGCGCCATCACGCGATCGAGGCCTCCCCGGCCTTGTTCATCCGTTACGAGACCGACGACGTCGATGTGCTCGGCTCGCCCGCCTATCTGGCCCGCCTGAACGGCCCGACGCCCTGGACCCTTCAGTCGCAGCCGAATTTCCGTAACAATTCGCGCACTGTCTGCATCCGTGAGGCGCGGGTCGGCACGGCACAGGGCGGTTTTGTGCTCACACTGCGCCTCTCGGCCGCTCACCCGCTCACGCTGCGCGAGCTTGGCGAATGGCCCGTCCTCGCAGATGCGCTCATGCAGCATCGGGGTATTCTAGGCGCCGAATTCTGGTGTGCGGACCCCTCGCGCTCGCGTATTCCGACGCGGGAAAAGGACATCCGCCAGGGCGAGGACATCTATGTCAGTGCGGTGCTGGTTGTTCACGCCAGCGATGCCGCAGCCCTGCGCCAATTGCCCGTCGGCAGCCTCCCGGGCCTCGCCGTCCCGCAGGGCGTGACCCTTGAGGCTGGTCTCTACCAGCTGGTCTTCTCTGACGATAATGCTGCATCGTGAATTGACATTTCACGATATCGGATGATACCCATCGCCTGTGACATGAGGTTGACATGCGCGTCGCGGCTTTCGGGACCGGTTTCTTCAGCAACTATCATTACGACAGTTGGTCCCGGATCCCCGGTGTCGAGCTCGTCGGGATCTGCGTCCATTCGAACCGCGCGCGCGGCGAGGAATTCGCAGCCCGCTATGGCGCGAGGGCAGTCTTCACCGATCCTGCGCGCATGCTCGACGAAACGAAGCCCGATCTCGTCGACATCATCACCACGCCCGAGAGCCATTACGAGCTCGTTGCCCTCTCGGCGGCGCGCCGGATTCCGATGATCTGCCAGAAGCCGCTTGCGCCCTCCCTCGCCGATGCGGAAGCGATGGTCGATGCGGCGCGGGCGACCGGGACCCTGCTCGTCGCGCACGAGAACTGGCGCTTCCGGCCCTGGAATCGCGAGGTCGGCCGCCTGATCGCCGGCGGCGCCATCGGCGAGCCTTACAACGCGACCTTCCGCATGCGTCCGGGAGACGGCCAGGGGCCGTCCGCCTATCTCGATCGCCAGCCCTATTTCCAGAAGATGCCGCACTTTCTCATTCATGAGACCGGCATCCACATGATCGACGTGTTCCGCTTCCTCATGGGCGAGATCGTGGGTGTCAGCGCCCGGCTGCGCAAGCTCAATCCGGTGATCGCCGGCGAGGATTCCGGGCTGGTCATCTTCTCGTTCGAGTCGGGGGCCGCTGGCCTGCTGGACGGCAACCGGCTGGCCGATTTCGAAGCGGAGAATACCCGCCTGACCATGGGCGAGATGCTGATCGAGGGCTCGGAGGGCAGCATCAGGCTCGATGGCGAGGCGCGGCTCTGGCTGCGCCGCCGCGGCCAGCCGGCCCGCGAGCACGCCTATGACTGGAGCCGGCGCGGCTATGCGGGCGATTCCGTGCATGCCCTTCAGGCCCATGTCGTCGATCATCTGCGTGAAGGCGCCCCGGTCGAGAACACCGGTGCGGAATATCTGCGCGCCGTCCGTGTGGAAGAGGCCGTCTATCGCTCGCACGCGGAAGGCCGCTACATCACGCTGTGAACATCGCCGTCCGGGTGCATTCCACGCCCGCCGGCGCCAATGAAACGAACGGGAGGAACCGATGGCATATCGCAAGGTCGCGGTCACGGGCGGCAGCGGCCGCCTGGGCCGGCACATGGTCGCGTTGCTGAAGGAGCGCGGCTATCAGGTGCTGAATATCGACACGGCGCCCTCGGAGGCGCCTGGCGTCGACTATGCGAATGTCTCGATCACCGATCTCGACGCCCTGCGCGAGGTCTTCAAGGGCGTTGACGGCGTCATCCATCTGGCCGCCATTCCCAACCCGCGCACGACGAGCCCGGCGATCTGCTTCGCGGTCAATACGCAAGGCACCTGGTCCGTGCTTCAGGCAGCGGAGGATGCGGGCGTCAAGCGCGTGGTCGTCGCCTCGAGCGACAGCGCTACGGGCCTGCATTTCAACCCCAAGGACTGGGCCCCGGTCTACCTGCCCGTCGATGAGGTCCATCCGATCCGCCCGAGCGAGGTCTATTCGCTCACCAAGGAGATCACGGAATCGATCTGCAAGTGCTTTGCCGTGCGCGGCAAGGTCGAGGTGATCGCCATCCGTCCCGGCCACATCGTCTTCCCGCCGGAATATCCGGAGATCCGCACGCGCGGCGATGACGTCCAGAACTATCACCTCTGGGGCTATGTCGCGCCGCAGGACGTGGCCGAGGGCTTCCGCCTGGCGCTCGAGCATCCCGACGGTTCCTATGACTGCATCTTCATCGGTGCGGCCGACGGCATGAACGAGCGTCCCACGCTCGAGATGATCAAGGAGCGCTTTGGCCAGTTGCCGGAAATCCGCCGTCCCGAGCTCTATCGCGACCTTCCGACGGCCGGCATCTTTGACATCACCCACGCCCGCGAGAAGCTCGGCTACGCCCCGCGCTATACCTGGCGCGACATGCGCTGACGCCGGCCTGTCCCTCTGGAGATCGTCATGACCGACGCCACGCGCATTTTCGGCATCAATACCTATTCCTACACCTTCGATTACCGGGCCGCCGACTGCATCCGCCATCTGGCGGCCCAGGGCTACCCGGCTTTCGAACTGATGATGTATCCCGGCCATCTCTGGCCTTCGGAGGTGAAGGGGGAGGGCGTGCGCGAGATCCGTCAGGTTCTCGAGAGCACGAAGACGCGCCTCACCACCATCAACATGCCGAATATCGACATCAACATCACGGGCGCGAGCTCCGAGATGCGGTCCTATTCGCTGGGCCTCCTGTCGCAATTCGTCCGGCTGGCCGGCGAACTCGGCGCGCCCGCGATCATCATCGGGCCGGGCAAGGCCAACCCGCTCTTTTCGATGTCGCGCGAGACGCTGATCGGCCATTTCCGTGCCGCGCTCGACACGCTCGCGCCCATCGCCAAGACCGCCGGCACGAAGCTGCTGGTCGAGAACATGCCCTTCGGCTTCCTGCCGGATGCAAAGTCGCTGCTGGCCGAGGTCGAAGCCTATGGCAATGACGATATCGGCATCATCTACGACGTCGCGAACGGTCACTTCATCGGCGCTGATCCCTGCGAGGAACTGCGCCTCGTCCGCCACCGTCTCGGCCTGGTGCATTTTTCCGATACCGGTCGCTCCGTCTACAAGCACGACGCGGTGGGCTTGGGCGACGTGCCCTTCGCGGCCGTGCCGCCTGTACTGAAAGAGATCGGCTACAAGGAACTGCCGGTGCTGGAGGTGATCTCCCGCAACGCCGATGCCGACACGCTCGACAGCGCCCGCAGGCTTGCGGCCATGGGCTATGCCTGATCGGGCAGCCATGAGCCGGCCAAGCAGTGGCGCCGTCCCGCAAGGGGGGAACGACCATGATGCAGCCTGAACTCGGCTATATCGGCCTTGGCAAGATGGGTGGGCCGATGACCCGCCGCCTGCTGGCAGCCGGCCACGTCGTGCATGTCCACGGGCGCAGCCGCGACAGGCTCGCGCCCTTCATCGAGGCCGGCGCGGTGTTCCATGACACGCCGCGCGCGGTCGCGGAGGCGGCTGGCATCATTTTCACCTGCCTGACCGACACGAAGGCCGTCGAGGATGTCGTTCTCGGCGCCAATGGCGTCGCCCGCGCCGCACGACGCGACGGCATCCTCATCGACATGTCCACCATCGCCCCCGATGCGACGCGCGCCATGGCCCGCGAGCTGCGCGCGGCCAATGGCTGGCGCTGGGTCGACGCGCCGATCTCCGGCGGCACGGTGGGTGCGGAAAACGGGACGCTCGCCATCATGGCGGGCGGCGAGGCGGCCGACGTGGACACGCTCGCCCCGGTTCTCGCCCATCTCGGCCGGCAGGTCACGCATATGGGGCCGGTCGGCGCGGGCCAGACGACCAAGCTCGTCAACCAGATCATGGTCGCCTGCGGCATGGCGATGATCGCGGAAGCTGCAGGCCTTGCCACACGCGCCGGCATCGATGCGGCCGCCGTTCCGCGCGCTCTGGCGGGCGGGCGTGCGGATTCGCTGACCCTCCAGCAGATGTGGCCGCGCATGATGGTGCAGGACTACGCACCGACGGGCACGGTCACGAGCATCCTCAAGGACATCGACTTGTTGCGCGATCTCGCCCGCGAGATCGATGCGCCGCTGCCCTTCACCAATGCGAGCGCCGAACTCTATCGCTGGCTCGAGGGCAGGGGCCATGGCGGCGAGGACCTGACCGCGCTCTTCCGCTTCTTCCGCCCGCAAGCGGGCAGCGAACCGTCATGAGCGGGGGCACCGCGCTCGTCGTCGGTCCGACCGGGGCCATCGGCGCGCCGCTCGTGCGCGCGCTCACGGCGCAGGGCGGCTGGCAGGTGATGGGAGTTGCCCGCTCGCCCGCGCCGGCTGGCGCGAACTGGCGCCACCTGCGCGCCGACCTGCTCGACCCGGCGAGCCTCGATCTGGCTCTGCGCGAGGCGCCGGCCGCGACGCATCTCTTTTATGCGGCCCGCGCGCCGCATGGCGAGAACGGCGTAGAGAATGTCGA
>JBIPLL010000566.1:0-2794 GCA_044368425.1 Beijerinckiaceae bacterium | reverse complement strand
GCTCCGCCTGAGTCAGCACCTCGGAGGCCCCCAGGTAACCCGCCCCCTGGAGCAGCGGCTGTGAGAGGGTCACGGCCAGCTTCGAGTCACTCACCTCCCGCAGTCCCCCGGTGAGGAAACGCAGGAAGTCCGTGCTCAAGTCCGCTGCCAGCCGCGTGCCGGTGCGCGAGAGCATGGTGAAGCCCGTGCCGCCTTGGAAGGTCTGCGTGTTATCCGTCACGAAGCGATTCACCCCCGTGGCGATCTGGGTGCGGTCCACCGTGCCCTCCCCGGCAGCGGCAAAAATGGGTGTGTATTGGTAACGGGCCAGGGTCAGATCCAGCGCCAGGCGGTAGAGCTCCTCCTTTTGGGTCAGGTAATCCCGATTCCGGTTCACCGCATAGCCCAGGGCATCCGCCAGTTTCACCACCTTGGCCCCCTTTTCGATGTGAGCCCGATCGCCGAGGAAATCCTCCGTGTCGAAGTTCAGGCGCAGTTCCTCGAGGTTCGTGGGCGCGGCAGGCTTGATGTTGAACAGTCCACGGCCTGAGTTGGGCACCTTGCTGCTCTTGCGGAAGAGGATGCCCAGCGTCTCCCGGTCGGCGGCCTTGGAGTAAAACCGAGAAGTGCACCCGCTTGTCCCACAGGCGAGGAGCACTAACATCAGGAAAGATGAGAGGAACCAGGACTGGCGGATCATTTCGGCGGAGGTGTCAAAATGTGACGGGAGGGGTTGGGAGGGCCAATTTGTTTAATGGCTCCTAAGAAACGGCAACAGACGCGTGATCTATCCCAAAAACGGCCCGACGCCGAGCATCCCTCCGTCCATCCAGGAGCAGCCCCTAGAAGCAGCGGAACTCAACGCGCGGTGAGCCCAGCGACGTTTCGCCAGAAGCGTGGTCTGGCGGTCACCGGCATCCGGTCACAACCGGTGTCCCCCGTCTTGTTGCTCGGTATTCCCATCCCGACCCGGCACCCCTGCGGAACTGGAATTCCCCGCTCAAACGCCCCGACTGAGTCAGCGGATGGCCCAAAACCCGGTTCAGCGCAGGCTGAAGCCCGACTATAACGGGGGGTGCTCGGGGCGGGGCGGCCCTTGGCGTTGGCTGGAGTGGCTTAGACGGTCGTTGAGGGACATGGCCGCCGGATTTGCGGGTGGGGGTGTGCTTTTGCGTGACTCTTTTGGATCGGTCGGTTATGGCTGGGGGGCTGGCTCCCGAGCACCCCCCTAACTGAAGATGTCGAGACTGGCTTCCTACCTATCCCTTTTCCTGGCCGGACTGGCGGCGCTGTCGTGGCAGGTGCTGTGGCATCTGGACTTATCGCTGGCGCTGGGGGTGTCTGCGCAGGGGGCGGCGCTGACGGTGGGCACGGTGATGGTGGGGATGATGGCGGGGGCGCTGTGGGCGGGCAAACGGTGGAATGCGGGGGCGGTGGGGAACCCATGGCTGACTTACGCGGGGCTGGAGCTGTGCATCGGTGGGCTGGCCTGGCTGCCGCGACTGGCGATGCCGGGACTGGAGAAACTGGATGCGTTTGTGTACGCCACCTACCCAGACGTGGCGGCGGGGGGGTCGGTCTTGAGTCTGGCTTTGACGCTGGGGCCGGCGACGTTTGCGATGGCGGCTTGATCGGGCGGAGGAGCGGGTGCCGGATCTCTGGGCTCTACGCGGCCAACACGCTGGGTGCGGCGGTGGGATCTCTGCTGGTGGCGCTGCTGCTGCTGCCGTCTCTGGGCCGTTTTGGGGCTGCGGTGCTGGTTTCTGCGACGAATGGGAGCGTGGCGCTTCTGGCGCTCGGTTTATCCCGATGGGCTGTTGGGGAGGAGGCGAAGGAAACGGTGGTGGCCGAGCCGTCGGTGGCGCGGGTTCCGCTGCGGGTGGGGCTGCTGCTGTGCCTGGTGACGGGCATGGTGACGTTTGGGCTGGAGGTCTCCTGGTTCCGGCTGCTGCGGGAGGCGTGGCTGAGCACCTCGGACTCGTTTGCGATCATGCTGTTCTCTTTTTTGATCAGCCTGGGGCTGGGCGCGGCCCTGAGCAAGAGGCTGACGCGGGTGCGTGAAACGCTGGCGCTGCTCCTCTGCCTGGCGGCGGCTGCCATCTGGCTGGGCACGGCGGTGATCGAGCGCCTGGATGCCTGGGGAGATGCGGGTGGGGACTATGGTCCGCGCCTGGTGATGCGTGTCCTGGCGGCGTTGCTGGGGATGGGGCCTGCGGTGCTCTTGATCGGTCTGTCGCTGCCTGCGCTGCTGGATGATCGGCAGGAGCCGCGGCAGTGGGCCTGGCTCTATGCCACGAACACGCTGGGTGCGGTGATCGGCAGCACGGTGGTGGCCTGGGGGTGGATGGAGTGGCTGGGGCCGGTGAGGTCGGCGTGGCTGCTGGGCTTGCTGCTGCTGGGCTTTGCGCTGCCGTGGGTGAGCACCTGGAAGAGGCGTGGGGCGGCGCTCGGTATCTGCGGCTTTTGCGGGCTCATCACCTGGGCGGCGGACTCGGGCATCGGGACGACGCGGGTGCAGGGGCCGACGGCTTTTGTGCGGTGTGATCATCAGATCATCGCCCATCAGAATGGCCCGGATCAGACGACGTCGGTGGTGCGCACGCGGGAGGGCTACACGCTTTTGTTCATCGATGGGTATGCTGCCTCAGGGGAGGTGGGTGGGCGCACGGGCTACATGGATGCGATGGGGCGTCTGCCGATGCTGATGCACCCACGCCCGGCGGAGGCTCTGGTGATCTGCTTTGGCACGGGACAAACGGGGCGGGCGGTGCTGGATGAGAATCCGGCTCACCTGGACATCGTGGATGTGAACCCG
>JBIPLL010000660.1:0-2796 GCA_044368425.1 Beijerinckiaceae bacterium | reverse complement strand
CTGATATCTTGTGCATCGGTTATGGTTTCCTATCCTCAGGCGAGATTGCTCAATACCTACGGGCAAGGAGACTTTCGTCTGATCCTGATGGGCGGACCAGTCGACCTGATATATACATCGTGGGCGATGGCGGCGAAATCGGCGGCGCGTTCATGGCCATGTCCCAAGGGTTTCTTGCTGGATATCATGCCGCGGTATCTCTTGGATGGCAGCCCAATGCTGCTACTCGCATTCGGTCCTGGTTCGAGCGCTCCCGTTTCCAGAAGCAGCGGCTTTTCCAGAAACATCTATGGGCCGGCTTTCAAAAGCTCGGCCTGCACCTCCCAATGGGATCTGGAGCATTGGCCTGCCGCTGTGAGGCAGTTTTTGCGAGCGACCTTTCTCGTGCGCGCGATGATGAAGTTGAAACGGGCCGCCAGCTAAAGCAGACGACGCGGGCAGGTATGGGCTATTGCCAGGGACGCAACTGCCGCTCACAGCTGCAGGCGCTCGTCGCCGACTCGGGCAACTCCGTATTGGACGAGCCTAACGTCAGGATTCCATTCCGACCGATGCGGATTGGCTCGATCGCATCCAAGCTCCCAGACCCTCAAGAAACGAACCTCATCGAAGGGAGACCGTTTCAGGTTAAACTACCCTCCAGGGATCTTGTTCTCGCCGACGTAGATGTTATTGTAGTCGGTGCCGGGATAGTCGGTCAGACTACCTCGTACTTGCTTGCTCGTGAGGGCATGAGCGTATGTCTACTTGATCAACGCAATTACAACTCTTCCGCGTCTGGTCTGAACGCGGGGAGTTTACACGTGCAAATGACGGGGTACTTTGCGGACGAGTTATTCAACTCGTCGAGCGAAAAAGATCGCACTGGGATCTCTGACATCCTGCCCCTCGGCGTCAAGGCAGTAAAGGTATGGAAATTGCTCGAGCAGGAGCTCGGGACCAACATAGATCTTAAGTTTAATGGTGGAATTATTGTTGCAGAAAGCGATGCTGACGAAGCAAAATTACGAAAAAAAGTGGAGTTCGAACAGTCACACGGTGTACCCGTTGAGTATGTTAGCCGCGACATACTCCTAGAGCGAGCTCCTTGGTTATCGGAAACTATCAGGGGTGGTTCGCTGTGCCCGTTAGAGGGCAAAGTCAATCCTCTGCTGGCTGGGCGGGCGCTTATTGAAGCCTGCAAACGGCTGGGTGTGAAACTCGTACGTTATGCGCCGATTTCGGAAATTCATCGCGATTCAGCAGGGTTTGTAGTAAGTACATCGCCAGGACGGATCCGAGCCAAGCGGCTGGTGAATGCATGTGGCGCAGACGCGAATGCAGTCGCCGCGCTTCTGGGTACGTTCATTCCGGTGAAGGGCAAGTCAATTCAGCTGGCAGTCACCGAACGGGTGCCCCTCAAGGTTGACATGCTTGTCGGCCACGCGAGCACCCGTCTCACCATGAAGCAGACCCACGTCGGCAACATACTCATAGGTGGCGGATGGCCCGCCAACGAGGATCACGGGACAGGTAGTTTAGACATTCGCTACGATTCACTTCGCGGAAATCTAGGTGCCGCCCTGCGGGTTTTGCCAATGCTCAGTGACTACAAACTTTTGCGCGCTTGGACTGGTATAGCCCCGGTCACAGGAAACGGTGCGCCGATCATCGGAGCGCTTCAGGGAGTGAACGACGCATATGTTTGCGTAACGGAAGTTGGTTATACGCTGGGTCCACTTTGCGCCCAAATGCTTGTGGACATGATCACCGGTCGCCAACCAGTTGCGATGACAGGCACGGTGTTATCGCTTGGCAATCAACGTACTGCCGCGGTGCAGTCCAATTTCAGGGACATTTCATGACGTACGAACTTTTCATCGACGGTCAATGGCGGTCAGCGGTCGGCGGGAGAACAATGCCGGTCATCAATCCGGCGACGGAGCAAGAGGTTCGTCGCGCTGCCAGGGCCGGGCCAGAGGATGCTGCTGAAGCCGTTCGTTCGGCAGCGCGCGGTTTGCAGACTTGGCGAGCGACAAGTGCCTGGGAGAGATCGCGGATAATTCGCAAGTTAGCGGACATTGTCCGCAGCCGCCAGGATGAGATAGCGATACGGCTGACGGAGGAAATGGGAAAGCCCCTCGTGCAGGCGGTCGCCGAGGCGCAAGGAGCTGCCGAGGTTCTTGACTGGTTCGCCGACGAGGCGCGGCGCGTCTTCGGGCAAGTCATTGAAGCAAGGGTTCCCGACGAGCAGAACAGGGTCGTTTTCGAGCCGGTGGGCATCGTCGCAGGACTCGCAGCATGGAATTTTCCGGCGATCGGCATGTGTCGCAAGCTTGGACCCGCCTTGGCAGCAGGCTGTTCAATCATCTGTCGACCAGCGAGTGAGGCGCCAGGCGCCGCAGTCATCATTGTTGAAAGCTGCCTGGACGCAGGAGTTCCCGCAGGCGTGGTCAATCTCCTCACAGGCCCGGCGGAATCAATCGTGCCGGTCCTGATGCAAGCGCCCGAAGTGCGCTGTGTGTCCTTCACCGGCTCGGTATCGGTCGGCCAAAAGCTCATGCGGGAAGCGGCCACCACGATCAAAAGGCTGACGCTGGAGCTCGGCGGGCATGCACCGGTTATCGTTTTTCCTGATGCTGATGTCACTTACTCCGCCGATATGTTGGCGGCTGCGAAGTTCCGCAATGCCGGACAGGTTTGCGTGTCTCCCTCGCGCTTCATGGTTCATTCGAGCATTGCTAGACCGTTTATCGATCGGCTGTCCCAGCAAATCGATCGGCTTCAAGTCGGTGACGGAACTCTGCCAACAGTGGA
>JBIPLL010000050.1:0-10169 GCA_044368425.1 Beijerinckiaceae bacterium | reverse complement strand
CCGCGTGGCGCAGGGGCGCTTGCCGCCGCTCGACATGCAGGTGCGCGTCCTGGGCGTTCTGGCCGGCGCCCTGACCTATGCGGGGCTTTCCGCTCTGTCGTGAGCTTGAGCTGTCGCAGCTTGGCACAACCGACGCGCGCGGCCGCTTAAACCTCTCTCAATGTTACGCCTTGATAACCATAACGAACGGAAGGCCGCTCCGGCGCCTTCTTTCCTGTGGTGTGCAGTGGGTAGGCGTTCATGCGTCTGCGTCGTCTCGGCGTAAAATGGGCCTGCGCGGCGGTGGCACCCTGGGCGCTGGCGACGGGCGTGCTCGTCTCGTTCACGGCTTCGGCCGGGCAGGATCTCGACATCGGCGTCAGCCGCCTCGTCATGCCCGCGGCGACGGGCGGGGCTCTCGAGCGGCTGGAACTGCCGCGCATCGATTTCGGCTTGCTGTCTCGCGACGGGCAGCGCGTGCGCACAGCGTCGCTGGTCCAGCCGGGCGAGGGCGGACGCCGGCCCTCCGACGCCTTTGTCGGTGTCGGCGACCTGTATGACCCCGGCGAGCCGCTCAAGGCCGACCTGAAGCGGCAGGCCGGCGCCTTTCCCGACGTGAACCGTGCGCTCAAGGGTGATCCCCTCGTGCCCCTGCGCCCGAGCCTCAGCCGGGCCGCGCTCGAATTGCCGACCGAACGCTCCGGAGGGCTTGGCCACCAGCTCTTCGTGGTGGATGAATCCGCTCCCGTGACGGCCTTCGCACCGGGAGGCGAGGGCGCGGAATGGGACGAAACCAACTTCGTTCCGTGGGACCAGCCATCCGGCGCGACGGGCGAGGCGGCGGCGTCGCCATCCCCTGCGCAGGGCGCAACCGGCGGGACGCCCGCCCCGCACAGCACGGATGGCGCCACTCCGGCAACGCCGCGCGCGCTCGTCATTGCCTCGGCAACCCCCGCGCCGGCGGACCGCACGCCGATCGAGATCGCCATGCCCCCGGTCCATTCGGGAGCGCAGGGTCTTGGCCTGAACGGTCCCGGCACGCTGGTATCGCGCGCCCCGTTCCAGGGCCCTTCGGCTCGTCCCGACACGGCCCGCCCGACACCAGCGCGCCCGGCAGAGCCGGAAGCGGGCGTGACGGCACAGCCGCGCTATGCCGATCTCATCGATGCCGCGAGCATGGAGCGCGAACAGCGCTGCCTGGCCGAGGCGATCTATTTCGAGGCGCGCAGCGAGCCCGAGGAAGGGCAGGCGGCCGTGGCCCAGGTCGTGCTGAACCGCGTCCGCTCGGGCCTCTATCCACGCAGCGTCTGCGGTGTCGTCTACCAGAACCGCCACCGCCATCTTGCCTGCCAGTTCACCTTTGCCTGCGAGGGCAAGTCGCTGCGCATTACCGAGAACGGCCCCTGGCAGGCGGCGATGCGCATCGCCCGCGCGGTGACCGAGGGCCGCACCTATCTGCCGGAGGTCGGCGCCTCGACCCATTATCACGCTGATTACGTCAAGCCGGGATGGTCGCGGCGACTGAAGAAGATGGACGTGATCGGTCGACATATCTTCTACAAGTTGCGGCCGGGCCAGACCTGAGCAAAAAGATAAAAAGCAATTGGGTGATTCAAAATTCCATTCATTCTGTATCCGGGCCTGATTTGGCGTGAAATCATAACAAACGTCGTTAATTTTACCGTATTATCTGTTAATGATTGCATGTCGTGTCGAAATTGCAAATCATCCACCTCATGAATTCTGGCGCCGGGCAAGGGTGCCCGCAGGATTGAGGGGCTGACAGATGGTTTCGCTGACGCGCATGGCTCTGGGTCTCACGGGAGCGCTGGCTCTCGCGGGTGCCGCAACCGCTCCGGCGCAGGCCGGGAGCCGCTGCGCCGGCTCGTCGTGCTACGAGCTCGTCCACAAGCCTGCGGTCTACGGCACGGTTGCCGAGACGGTCGTGGTGGCGCCGGCCCGCACGGTCGCCCGTCACATCCCCGCCGTGACCGATGTCGTGGCCGAGCAGGTGGTCGTGCGCCCCGCGCGCACCGTGGCGCACCGCATCCCCGCTGAATACGACACGGTCGCCGAAAAGGTGCTCGTGGCTCCCGCAGGCAAGGTCTGGACGGTCAGGGTCGACCATCATGGCCGCCATGTCGGCTGCTGGGTCGACGTGCCTGCGAAATACGCGATCCGTCACCGCACCGTGCTGGTCCGCGAGGCATCGCTTGTGCACGAGACGATCCCCGCCGTGGTGCAGACGCGCCAGCGCGTCGTCGTGGTCGAGCCCGCCCGTGTCATTCATGAGACGATCCCGGCGCAGACTCGCGTCGTCCACCGGCAGGTCATGGTCGAGCCCGCCAGCTCCGGCTGGGCGCCGATCCGCCGGCACTGACCAACTTTACGCTTTTTCTGACGACTCTGACAGACTTCCCAGCCCCGGCGAAAGCCGGGGCATTTTTTTGCAGAATGACGACGAATGCTGCGGGCCACGCGCGATGACGGCAGCGGTCTTCAGGAAATGGCGATGTCGAGCCCGAGATCGAGCACCGGCGCCGAGTGGGTCAGCGCCCCGATCGAGATCATGTCGACGCCCGTCTCTGCAATGGCCGCGACGGTCGACAGATTGACGCCGCCCGATGCTTCCGTGCGCATCTGCCCGTTCACGCGGCGCACCGCCTCGCGCAGCATGTCCGGCCCCATATTGTCGAGCAGCACGACATCGGCGCCCTCCGACAGCACCTCGTCGAGCTGGCCCAGAGTGTCGACCTCGATCTCGATCTTGACGAGATGCCCCGCGACAGCCTTCGCCGCCCGCAAGGCCTGCGCAATGCCGCCGGCAACCGCGATGTGATTGTCCTTGATGAGGATCGCATCGTCGAGGCCGTAGCGGTGGTTCATGCCGCCTCCGCAGCGCACGGCATATTTCTCGAAGGCACGCAGGCCCGGCGTCGTCTTGCGCGTATCGACAATGCGCGCCTTCGTATGAGCGACCTTTTGCGCGAAGGCATGCGTCAGCGAGGCGATGCCCGACAGCCGCCCCAGGAAATTCAGGGCTACGCGTTCGCCTGACAGCAGGGCCCGCGCGGGCCCTTCGATCCGCGCCACGAGCGCGCCGGGCTCTACCCTGTCGCCATCGGCCAGAAGCGCTGTGAATACGAGGGCCTCGTCCATCTGCCGGAATGCCTCGGCGGCCAGCGGCAGCCCCGCGATAACGCCATTCTGGCGCGATCCGATCGTTGCGACGGCGCGTGCCTGCGCCGGGATCGTGGCAAGCGAGGTGAGATCGCCAGCGCGCCCGAGATCCTCGATCAGAGCCTCGCGCACCTTGTCGGCAATGAGCAACGGATTGAGGAAGCCGGGACCGGCCATGGGCGAAGCTCCAGAACGGAAGGAAACGATCAGCGGGCCGCGACGCGAAGTTCCGTCGCCTGGTCGAGATCGGACAGGCGCAGGAAGGTACGCCGCGCCTGCGCGGGGTCCGGGCGCGGGAAATCGGAGCGGTAATGGCCGCCTCGGCTTTCGCGCCGGCGGAGCGCGGCCGCAACGACGAGCCGCGCCGCAATCGCCATGTTGGCGAGCGAGACGCTCTCCGCCTGTTCGGCCACGCGCTCGATCTGGCGCAACGCCCGGCTCAATCCCTCGCCGGAGCGGATGACGCCGACATCCTGCTGCATGGTCGTGCGCAGGATCCGCACCAGCGGCTCGTCCGCGCGCGTCACCAGCCCCGGCTGCGGGGCGAGAGAAAGCGCCGGCGCCGCATTCATCGCTGGCAATTCGCACGAGCGGATGTCGGCCGCGATGCGGGCGCTGAACACGATGGCCTCGAGCAGCGAATTCGAGGCGAGACGGTTTGCGCCATGCACGCCCGTCGAGGCCACTTCGCCTGCAGCCCACAGCCCGTCGAGGGTCGTACGGCCACGCTCGTCGGTCCAGACGCCGCCCATGTGGTAATGCTCGGCGGGCGCAACCGGGATCGGATCCTTGACGGGGTCGATGCCGGCCATAAGACAAGCCGCCATGACGGTCGGAAACTTCTCGCCGAACGCGGCGCCGACAGCGTCGCGGGCGTCGAGATAGGCACCGCGCCCGGCGGCAATCGAGGCGAACACTCCGCGTGCCACCACGTCGCGCGGGGCCAGTTCGGCATCCGGGTGCAAGGCGAGCATGAACCGCTTGCCGTCGCGATCGATCAGCGTCGCACCTTCCCCGCGCAGCGCCTCTGTGGCGAGCGGGGCAGGGTCGCGGCCGATATCGATGGCGGTCGGGTGGAACTGCACGAATTCCGGATCGGCGACGAGCGCGCCAGCCCGTGCGGCAATGGCAAGCCCCAGCCCGCGCGCTTCCGGCGGATTGGTTGTCACGGAATAGAGATAGCCAAGCCCGCCTGTGGCAAGCACGGTCGCGGCAGCCGGGAAGGCGCAGGGCTGCGCTGCCGCGCCGCCTTCGCCACGGGCAATCACGCCGGTGACGCGGCCCTTTTCGGTGAGAAGCGCCTCGGCGACATAGCCTTCCAGAACCGTGATGGAGGGCGTTGCGCGCACGGCGGCGACCAGCGCCTCCATGATGGCCCGGCCCGCCTGGTCGCCCTTCACGCGCACGATGCGGCGCGCGGAATGGGCCGCCTCGCGGGACGGAATCAGCCGTCCCTCAAGCGTGCGGTCGAAGGGGACGCCGTAGCGCAGCAGATCCTCGACCCGTTCGCGCGCCTCGCGGGCCATGGCCAGCGTCACGCCTTCATCGACCAGCCCGGCTCCGGCGGCGATCGTATCGGCCGTGTGCTGCTCCGGGCTGTCACCGTCCTCGATGGCGGCCGCGATGCCGCCCTGCGCCCAGGCCGACGAGGCACCTTCGCCCAGCGGGCGCGGCGACAGGACGATGCAGGGCAGGGGGCTGAGCTTCAGCGCCGCGAACAGCCCGGCGAGCCCGCCGCCCACGATCAGCACGGGCGCACGAGGAAGAGACGCAAGCATGGTGGCGGGCATGGCTCTGTCTTTCTGCCGGATTGGCGGAGCAGGAACCCGGCGGCGCACCGCCGGCTATGCCTCAGCTCTTGAGATTGACCATCCGTTCCACCGACCGGCGCGCACGCTCGGCGATGGCGGGGTCGATCAGGACTTCCTCGGTCATGGTCAGGAGGCTG
Organism: Beijerinckiaceae bacterium; assembly: GCA_044368425.1. Taxonomy (GTDB): domain Bacteria; phylum Pseudomonadota; class Alphaproteobacteria; order Rhizobiales; family Beijerinckiaceae; genus JBIPLL01. The sequence continues at coordinate 5,062 of JBIPLL010000050.1, read as the reverse complement.
TCGAGGATCTTGGGCAGCGTGATCCGCTTCATGTGCGGGCACAGGTTGCACGGACGCACGAATTCCACATCGGGCGTCTCGGCCGCGACATTGTCGGCCATCGAGCATTCCGTGACCATCACGACGCGGCGCGGCCGGTGATCCTTCACCCACTTGATCATATGCGCGGTCGAGCCGGCGAAATCGGCCTCGGCCAGCACGTCCGGCGGGCATTCGGGGTGCGCGATGATCTGCACCGTGGGGTCTGCCTCGCGATAGCGACGCAGTTCCTCGCCGGTGAAGCGCTCGTGAACCTCGCAGGCTCCGTGCCAGGCGATGATCTGGACCTTCGTCTGCGATGCGACGAACTTCGCCAGATACTGGTCCGGCAGGAAGATCACGCGGTCGCTGCCCATGCTCTCGACGATCTGCACCGCGTTGGACGACGTGCAGCAGATATCGACCTCCGCCTTCACCTCTGCCGAGGTGTTGACGTAAGCAACGACCGGCACGCCGGGATAGCGCTGCCGCAGCAGCCGCACATCGGCTCCCGTGATAGACTCGGCCAGCGAGCAGCCGGCCTTGCGGTCCGGAATCAGCACGACCTTGTCGGGATTGAGCAGCTTGGACGTCTCGGCCATGAAGTGCACGCCGCCCTGCACGATCACGTCGGCATCGACCTTGGCCGCGTCGCGCGCAAGCTGGAGCGAGTCGCCAACCACATCGGCCACGCAATTGTAGATCTCTGGCGTCTGGTAGTTGTGCGCCAGGATCACCGCATTGCGGACCTTCTTCAGGTCGTTGATGGCTTTGACGTAAGGCGCGAAGAACGGCCATTCCACGGACGGAATGACGTGCTTGACACGCTCATAGGCGCCGGCCGTCGCGCGCTCGACCTCTGGCGTCCAGGACAGGTCCGGGCGCGGCAGGATCTCGAAGCGGCGGGTTCCGGACACGGGAAGCACCCCCGTTCCAGCCGGCGCCGGTGCAACGTTGGACGTGGCAAGCGGCATCGCAACAGCGGTCATCGTGTTCTCCAAGATATGCTCACTTTGAGCATTACTGGGTCGCGCAGAAACCACGCAAAGCGTGCGTGGCGCCTTATATGCTCAATCTGAGCAAAAGTATCTTAGCAGAGCATGGGGCAGCCCGCCAGTCACTTCGATGACGATCGGATGACGCATCGAGAGGGCACACCTGCACAGGTTGCATGCCCTCGCCATCCGTCCGGCAGGCTGGCGCCCTGAAATCGGCCCGCAACGGGGCGGAAAAGTCGCCTGACCGATGCGCGATGCGCAATGCACATGAGCATAATGGCGTTTGGCCTGTGCGATGAACGGGTCTAACCTGTCGCCGATCCCGCATGCAGACCTGACGGACCTCATGAGCACGACCACGCCGGCCACCCGTTCCGCCCTGGGGCCTGGCCTGATCATCGCCTCGGGCTGCCTGATTGCCCTCCTGACCTTCGGACCGCGAGCGTCGGCGGGGCTGTTCCAGATTCCGATGACCCAGACCCACGGCTGGGGTCGCGACATTTTCGGCCTCGCTATTGCGATCCAGAATCTGCTCTGGGGCGTTGGCCAGCCTTTCGCGGGTGCGATTGCCGATCGGTTCGGCGCGGTGCGCGTCCTGTGCGTCGGCGCGCTGATGTATGCGCTGGGCCTTGTGGTGATGTCGCAGGCGACCTCGCCCGCCATGTTGCATCTGGGCGCGGGCGTGCTGATCGGCTTCGGCCTCTCTGGCTGTTCGTTCAATCTCGTGCTCGGCGCCTTCGGCAAGCTCCTGCCGGAGCGCTGGCGCCCGCTGGCCTTCGGTGCCGGTACGGCAGCGGGCTCCTTCGGGCAGTTCCTGTTCCCGCCCATCGGTAACATCCTGATCGACAGCGTCGGCTGGCAATGGGCCCTGATCTGGTTCGCCCTGATCCTGCTCGCGGTGCTCCCGCTGAGCCTCGCCCTCGCCACGCCGCGCTCGGGTCTCGGTTCCACCCCGCAGGGGCCCAGCCAGACAATTGCGCAGGCCCTTGCCGAGGCCTTCCGTCACCCGAGCTATGTCTTCCTCGTGGCAGGCTTCTTCACCTGCGGCTTCCAGCTCGCCTTCATTACCGCGCATATGCCCGCCTACCTCAAGGATGCCGGCCTGCCGGCCTGGGTGGGTGGATGGACGCTCGCCGTCATCGGTCTCGCCAATGCCGTGGGGTCGCTGGCGGCTGGCTGGGCGTCCACCCGCATGCCGAAACGCTGGATCCTCTCGGCGATCTATCTCGGCCGCTCCGTCGCCATCCTGTTCTTCATCCTGCTTCCGGCGACACCCACGACCGCGATCACCTTCGGCATCGCCATCGGCCTGCTCTGGCTGTCGACCGTACCGCCGACCTCCGCGCTCGTGATGCAGATGTTCGGCACGCGCTACATGGCGATGCTGTACGGCTTCGCCTTCTTCTCGCATCAGCTCGGCGGCTTTCTGGGCGTCTGGCTTGGGGGCATCCTCTATGAGGGCACCGGCTCCTATATCCTCGTCTGGTGGCTGTCGATCGCGCTGGGCATCGCCTCCGCGCTCATCAACCTGCCGATCCGCGAGGAGCCGGTCGTGCGTGCTATGCCGTCCCCCGCCTGATCCTCAGAACAGGCTGCCCTGATCGTCATTGGCAGCCTTGCGGCGTGGCGGCGCCTTGCTCCGCCCCTCGCTGATGGCCTCGGCCCTGTTCGCTGCGCGGGAAGGCGGGGGCGCAACGGCGTCGGGAAGCCTGATCGGCTCCTGGATCTCGGGCCTGTCATTGGCCACTGAATTGACGGCCTTGCCGATGGGCACCAGTTCGAGGACATCGTCAGGCGGCGGCTTGAGGAGCGCCGCAATCTCGTCCTGCGACGATGTCGGATCGAGCCAGCGCTCCCAGTCCTTCGGATCGAGGATCACCGGACAGCGATGATGGACCGCCGCGACCGTCCCGTTGGCGTCGCCCGTCAGCATCGCGACCGTGTCCATCTCGCTGCCTTCGGACGCCGACCACGTCTCCCAGAGTGCGGCGAAGGCGAATGGCGCGCGATCCGGTCGCCGGATCAGGAAAGGCTGCTTCTCCCGTCCGCGAGTCTGCCATTCATAGAAGCCATCGGCGGGCATCAGCGCGCGCCTGTGGCGGAAGGCGCCCCGGAACGAGGGCTTTTCCCGCGCCGTCTCGCGCCTGATATTGATGACGAGCGGAAAATCCTTCGGGTCCTTGACGAAGGCGGGGAGAAAGCCCCAGCGCATCAGCGTGAAATGCCGCGTGCCGCTCTCGACCCGCACCACAGGCACCGGTTGCGTGGGCGCGATGTTGTAGCGCGGCGGAAAGTTCGGCTGCTCGACATAGCCGAATGCAGCACGCAACACTTCCGGTGCGAGCGTGATCGCGAAGCGTCCGCACATGCCGTCCTGTCTCCCTGAGCGGTGATGCCGAGCGGGTCGCGGCCTCCCATGATGTCGCGCCGCTGTCCTCCGCAGGCAATGGATTGTGCGCTTTCCCCACGCAATTTCTTTACGACTATATTGTTTCATAACGTCATTGCAGCGGGCGTGACGATGCGCAGACAAGCCAGCCAGACTCTCCCAGCCGATTTGTTGGTCGATCCAGGCGACTGGCGTCCTGTCCAGGCCCATCTCTCGACCGACTATCTCAACCACTATGCCGAGCCGGCCATGGTCATCGACCTCGTGCTGGCCGATATCGACAACGCGGACCCCGCGCTCATGTCGATCCTCGCCGACTGGCGGCCCTGCGATTACGTCTCGCATTTCGAGCGCTCGGGCCTGCGCATCGCCCCTGCGGCGATTGCGGCCTGGCGCGCCTGGCCGGCGCATTACCGCGCGCGCTTCGAGGTGCTGGCCGATGAACTCGATGCCCTGATCGCCACGCTTCGTGCCGACATTGCGAGATTGCCCTCGCGCCCGGCGCCTTGCGCGGAGAAGCGTCGCAACCGGCTCCTGCGCATGAAGGCTCTTTTCGACCTCCAGCTGGCGCGCGCCGCGCACTTGCTGACGCGTGCCGACCGGCGGGCCTCGTGCGACGATCCGCGTTTCGGATTATGCGTCTGGGACGAGCTGGGAGCGACCTGAAAAAGCCGGCTCAGAGCCACTTTTTCCAGCGGAAGAAGAAATACGGCATGATCGCCGCCACCACCATGCCGACCAGCGCCATCGGATAGCCGAACGTCCAGTCCAGTTCCGGCATGACCTTGAAATTCATGCCGTAGATCGATGCGATCAGCGTCGGCGGCATGAATACGACCGCCATGACCGAGAACAGCTTGATGATGTTGTTCTGCTCCAGATTGACGAGCCCCAACGTCGCATCGAGAAGGAACTGGATCTTGCCAGACTGGAACGACGCATGTTCCTCAAGGGACTGCACGTCGCGAAGGGTCGTGCGCACGTCCTCGCGCATGCCCGGTGGAACCTTCGCGCTGCGATAGGCGGTGGCGACGAACAGCAACAGCCGCTCGACCGAGACAAGGCTCTCGCGCTGCTTGGAGATCAGCGAACCGTAGTGACCCAGCAGCTTCAGCGTGCGCTGGTAATCCGCCGTTCGCCTGTGTGCCTCGCGCTTCGCCTGGAAGATCTGGTTTGACAGCGTGTCGATATTTTCGCCTGCCATCTGCAGCACATCGGCGGCCCGGTCGACGATCGCGTCGACGAGGCCGGCCAGCACCTGTTCGGGCGTCGGCCCACAGGCGCCGGGCTTGCTCGCCCGCTGCGCGAACATGGCGAAGGCGCGGGGATCGGCATAGCGGACGGTCACGATCACCCTGTCCTTGAGAATGAAGGTGACGCCCGTCAGGAGCGGATTGTCGCTCTCCGCCGCATAGACCAGCCGGGCCGTCAGGTAGCGTGCATCGTTCTCGAGATAGAGCAGCTCCGAGGGCTCGATGTCCTGCATTTCCTCCCGCGTCGGGATGCTGATGCCGAGGAAGTTCTCGACCAGCCGGTCCTCATCCCGCGTCGGCTCGAGCAGGTCGATCCAGAGCACGTCCTTGGGGATCGATTCGCTGGCGACGAGCTGGCGCCCGTCGATGATCTGCTCGCCCTCCCGGCGCCCTTCCGTGCTGCG
>JBIPLL010000512.1:0-2799 GCA_044368425.1 Beijerinckiaceae bacterium | reverse complement strand
CCAATCAGTTCCCAGTCGGCGAACATCACGCCGGGCCGCTCGTCGCGGTCGTCGAGAATGACGTCGATACCTGTCTCGACGAGTTGGGCGTAAAGATCGAGGGCGGCCTGCCGCACCGCTTCGGACTTGCCCCAGCCAACCGGGCAGATGGCGACCGTGAAGGGCGCGATGGAGTCCGGCCAGACGATCCCCTTGCTGTCGTGGTTTTGCTCGATCGCCGCGCCGACCAGGCGCGTGACGCCGATGCCGTAGCAGCCCATCACCATCAGTTGCGGCTTGCCGGTTTCGTCGAGGTAGGTGCAGTTCATCGCTTTGGAGTACTTCGTGCCGAGGAAAAACACGTGGCCGACCTCGATGCCGCGCTGAATGGCCAATGCGCCCTTGCCGTCCGGCGACGGGTCGCCGGCGACGACATTGCGGATGTCGGCAACCTGATCGGGTTCCGGCAGATCGCGTCCCCAGTTGATGCCCTGGATGTGGAAGTCGATCTCGTTGGCGCCCGAAACAAAGTCGCTCATCTGCGCGACCGTGCGGTCGGCAACGACCTTCAGGGGCTTTCTGGTGTTGATGGGGCCGAGGAAACCCGGCGGACAGCCGAAGTGCTCGATGATTTCCGTTTCCGTGGCGAAGCGGAAGCCGTTGTCCAGACCGGCGATCTTGCTGGCTTTCACCTCGTTAAGCTCGTGATCGCCGCGCACCAGCAGCAGCCAGACTTCCGCTCCGAGCGGAGTGTCCGCGGCCAGGACGATGGATTTGACGGTCTGTTCGAGCGGAATGCCGAGCAGCTTGGCGACATCCTCACAACGTGAAGCGCCGGGCGTGGCAACTTTCTCTCTCGCCAAACTCGGCGCTGGCCGGACGGCACTGAGGGGGATCGCTTCCGCCAGTTCGATGTTGGCGGCATAGTCGGAGTCGGGGCAATACACCAGCAGATCCTCGCCAGTATCGGCGATCACCTGGAATTCGTGCGACAGCGAACCGCCAATCGCGCCAGTGTCGGCGCGCACGGCGCGGAACTTGAGGCCCAGACGTTCGAAGATGGCGATGTAGGCGGCGTACATCGCCTGATAGCTTTTCTCGGCGCCCGCTTCGTCGCGGTCAAAGGAGTAGGCGTCCTTCATGGTGAATTCGCGCCCGCGCATCACGCCGAAGCGGGGGCGGCGCTCGTCGCGGAACTTCGTTTGGATGTGATAAAAGTTCTTCGGCAACTGGCGGTAGCTGTGGATTTCCCCGCGCGCGATGTCGGTGATGACTTCCTCGGAGGTCGGCTGGATGATGAAATCCCGGTCGTGGCGGTCTTTGACGCGCAGCAGCTCGGGCCCCATCTTGTCCCAGCGGCCGGTTTCCTGCCACAGTTCGGCCGGCTGGATCAGCGGCATCAGCACTTCGATGGCGCCGGCGCGGTTCATCTCCTCGCGGATGATCGCCTCGATCTTGCGGATTACCCGCAGACCCATCGGCATGTAGTTGTAGATGCCGCCGGCCAGCTTGCGGATCATGCCCGCGCGGGTCATCAATTGGTGCGAAACGACTTCCGCGTCAGAGGGGGCTTCCTTGAGGGTGGCGATAAAAAATTGGCTGGCGCGCATGACAAAACTTTCCTATGTGTGGCAACGAGTTGGCGATTTTACCTGCGACACTCGCTTTCCTCGGCCGGACGAATGTGGAACAATCGCACCCAGACAAATAGTTTGAGGTTTCATCATGCTCGATCGGGAAGGTTATCGCCCGAACGTCGGCATCATTCTGACCAATCAGCGCTACGAAGTTTTCTGGGGCAAGCGGATCCGCGAACATTCCTGGCAGTTCCCCCAAGGCGGGATCAAGAAAGGGGAAACCCCCGAGGAGGCAATGTTCCGCGAGCTGTACGAGGAGGTCGGGCTCAAGCCCGAGCATGTGCGCATCCTCGGCCGCACCCGCGATTGGTTGAGGTACGACGTTCCGAAACAGTGGGTTAGGCGCGAGTGGCGCGGCACGTACAGAGGACAGAAGCAGATCTGGTTTCTGTTGCGACTGACCGGACGCGACTGCGACATCAGCTTGCGCGCTACGGCCAAGCCGGAGTTTGACGCCTGGCGCTGGAGCACCTATTGGGTGCCGCTGGATTCGGTCATCGAATTCAAGCGTATGGTGTATGAGCAGGCGCTGACCGAGTTGGCGCGCCTGCTGTTCCATTCGCCCCTGCGGATTCCCGGTTGGCCAATGCCGATGGAGATGCCGCCGGATGCGCACGCAGAGGTTCTCGAACGATGAAGTACATCACGATGAAGTACGCCCCGTTTTTGTTGGCGGGATTGCTGTTGTCGGCGGCAGCCAGCGCCGCGTTGGGTTTGCGCGACGAAGATCCCGATGCTCCACAGTGGGAGGAGGAAGATCTCCTGCTTCCGGCTTTCCCCCAGGAGGCCAACCTGCGCGAGTTTTACGTGAGTGCAACCACTACGCACAAGTTCTTTATCGATGCCGCGACGCTGAGCGTCGGCAAGGATCGCGTCGTACGCTATACGCTGGTAGTGCGCACCAGCGGTGGCGCCACGAATGTCACCCACGAGGGCATGCGCTGTGAAACCCGCGAATTCAAGGTTTACGCAACCGGCCATCGCGACGGTAGTTGGGTTGCGGCGCGCCGCAGCGTATGGCGTCCGGTCGAGAACAAGCCGACCAACCGTTATCACGCAGCCCTCTCGCGTGATTTTTTCTGCCCTGTAGGCAATCCGATCTTTAGCGCCGACGAAGGGCGTGAGGCGCTGCGCCTGGGCAAGCATCCCAACGCCAACTAACCGGGAGTAGAACATGAGCCTT
>JBIPLL010000511.1:0-2804 GCA_044368425.1 Beijerinckiaceae bacterium | reverse complement strand
GGCCTTGTCCCGCGCCGTGATATCGAGCGTCAGGGCGCCATCCGCCCGGCCGGTGTGAGTCATGGCGACCTGCCAGCCCTGCGCATCCTGGGCCCGGGCTGCCTGCGTCTCGCTCCTGAATTGCAGGCCGGCCTTGTACGAGCTCTCGGTCTCGACGCCGGCAAAGGTCGTGAGGGCGAACCGCACCATGATGAAGTTCATCGTGAAGACGCAGCCGAAGAAGCCGATCAACGCGAAGAGCACGTGCCGCCCTGTCAGGACGAAACCGGGCTTGGGACCGGCAGGGCCGGCGGTCTGGGTCAATTCGGTCGGCACGGGGGATGCCTCCTCAGAAAGCGGGACCGGTCCGGTCCCCGGATTTGCGGGCCTTACGGTCCCTTGAAATAGTCCCGGGCGGTTGCGACCTCGCCATCTGCCGCAACAATCCGCAGCGTGATCGGGATCGAGGCGGCCTTGGGCAGATCGCCTCCCATCGTCACCAGAACGCGCACGTCGCGAGTCTGGTCCGGCGGGACGGTGATATTCAGCTCGTCGCTTGCATGGGCCTCGCTGATGCCGACCGCCTCGAGGCGTGCTCCCGGCAGGCCCTCCACGGTCAGCACGAAGCGGCGATGCTCGGCGCGCTTGTTGAGGATGTGCACGGTGTAGCCGTTGCGGATCGAGCCGTCGGAATTGCGGACGAAAAGCGGGTTTCGATCGTGCAGCACATTGAGGCCGGCCGTGGAGCGGGTCGCGAGCGCGCCGACCATGACCGCGCTGACCAACACCATCACGCCGACATAAAGCAGCGTGCGCGGACGGAACAGGCGCCGCGGCGTCTCCGGCTGGCCTGCAATCCGGGCATGAACGTTCATGTCGGTGTCATAGGCGATCAGGCGCGTCGGGCGGCCGATCTTCTCCATGACCCGGTCGCAGGCATCGATGCACAGACCGCACTGGATGCAGGGCAATTGCAGACCCTCGCGGATGTCGACGCCGGTTGGGCAGACCGCGACGCACTGGCCGCAATCGATGCAGTCGCCGGCCGGCTGACCCTTGGCGCGGGTCGCCTCGGCCTTCTTGGCCGACATGCGCGGCTCGCCCCGGTCGTAGCGATAGGTCACGTTGAGCGCGTATTCGTCGGTCAAAGCTGCCTGGATGCGCGGCCAGGGGCACATATAGGTGCAGACCTGTTCGCGCATGTGGCCGGCGAAGACATAGGTCGTCGCCGTCAGGATGCCGATCCAGAGATAGGCGACAAAGGGCGCCTGGAAGGTCGCGAGATCGCGCACGAGCGTGGGCGCATCGGCGAAATAGAGGACCCATGCGCCGCCGGTCCACCAAGCGATCATCAGCCAGAGGAAATGCTTGAGCGCCTTGCGGCCAAAGACCTTCGGCGCGAGGCGGTTCTGGTCGGCGAGCATGCGTTGGCGGCGGTCTCCCTCCACCCAGCGCTCGACGGCGTAGAACAGGTCGGTCCAGACGGTCTGGGGGCACAGATATCCGCACCAGACGCGGCCGGCCATGGCGTTCATGAGGAAGAGCGCCATCGAGGCGAGGATCAGCAGGCCCGTGAGATAATAGATTTCCTGGGGCCAGATCTCGATGAAGAAGAAGTAGAAGCGCCGCGCCGGGAAATCGATCAGGACGGCCTGGTCCGGCGCGTTGGGGCCACGGTCCCAGCGGATGAACGGCGTCAGGTAATAGATGCCCAGCGTGATGGCGAGGACGATCCACTTGATGTTGCGATAGGTGCCCTTGACGGCAGCCGGATAGAAGTTGCGCCGCGCCTGATAAAGCGGCCCCTCGACGAGCGTCTCACCCTCCGCGTCCGGCTCGGCCTTGCCGTGCGCCGGCGCGAGCCGATCCGTCTCGGCCTTCACCTGTTCGAGGGTATCCTGAAGAGACATCTGGGGCTCCGGTCACCCCGCGAGCGGGGCTCAAAGCGGGGCCGGGGCCACCTTCGGACCCGGCTGAGATGGCGGTATGATGCAGCGCAACCGTCCGCCAATCCTTGACCTCGATCAACTTCGGAACGGCCGGCAGCCCCGGCATGCAGCCCGTTGCCGCGGCACCCCGCAAACGAAGACGGCCGCCCGAAGGCGGCCGTCCGGGATCATCGCGCGGGCAGAAAGCTACTCGCCGCCGCCCAGCGAATGGACATAGACGGTCAGCGCCTTGATCGTGCCTTCGTCGAGGCGGCCGGCCCAGCCGGGCATCACGCTGCCGCGACCGTTCCAGACGCCTTCCTCGATCGCCGCACGGTCGGAGCCGAAGAGCCAGATCCGGTCGACGAGGTTCGGGGAGCCCATCTCGCGGTTGCCCTTGCCCTCGTCGCCATGGCAGGCGGCGCAGTTCTCGGCCCAGACCTTCTGGCCAAGCGCCAGATCGATCTTGGCATCGGGTGTCTGGCCGGCGAGCTTCTGCACATAGGCCGACACGGCGGTCACTTCAGGCCGCTTCAGGAGGCCGTCCCGACCGAAGGCCGGCATGTTGCCCTGACGCGAGTTCGGGTCCGCATTGCGGATGCCGTGCGCGACCGTCAGCTGAATGTCGGCAAGCTTGCCGCCCCAGAGCCAGTCGTCGTCGTTCAGGTTTGGATACCCGACCGAACCAGACGCGCCCACGCCGTGGCAGGGAGCGCAGTTGTCGCCGAAGGCCGCCCTGCCCTGCGCGCGGGCAAAAGCCAGCATCTCGGGGCTCGCCACGATCTCCTCAAGCGGAGCCTTGGCCACGCGGGCGCCCATGGCGCCGCGCAGGGTCTGCAGGTCGACAAGTTCCTGGGCCACCGTGGCGCGCGAGGAATAGCCGAGCATGCCCTTCGT